>JBEEMZ010000171.1:0-10603 GCA_041192405.1 Bacteroidota bacterium
GTCGAGACAAGTGGATTCGAACCACTGACCCCTACCCTGTCAAGGTAATGCTCTAAACCAACTGAGCTATGCCCCGTTCTCGAATAACGCCACAAAGATACTTCTGTTTTGCGATTCTCCAAATTTTTTTCTTACTTTTTTGAAAAAAACAAGAAATTTGAAACAACACCGTTTGGAAGGTTTGAAACCTTCCAAACGGTGTATCTAATTGATTATCAATTATTTAGCTAAAAAAGGGGGGCATTTATTTTACATCCCCTACTTATTTCTACTCAACTTCTTACAATTTTCTTAACCTTTAATCAATACTCAATTTCTTCGCCGTGCGCGTCTGATTATCAAAACGCAAATGCACCAAATACAAACCTTTGGTCACATTCGGCAAATGCACTTGAAAACGGCGTTGCTCACCCGTATAGAATTCAATATGAATCAATGCGCCTAACAAATTATAAATTTCCAATTGACGCACATTTGCTTCTGCTTCAATCGTTAAAGTATTGTCAGTCAATGGATTAGGATACATATTGAAATCAAAGATGCCAACTTCTTCCGTTGCACTGACAGGACATGCTGCCATTTCAGCATTTGCAGGATTGTTCGGATTGCAATCCGAAATATGTCTGCCGAGAAATGTAAAGGTATTTTCGGGCAACGGTTGCCACTCTGAATAACGGAATGTATCCGACAAAATTGCTAAAACTTTGCCTGTGCCTTTGCGAATCGTTCGTTTGCGTACTAAGGTGCGGTTTTCTGTATAATTTCTGCCTTGTGCATCTTTCCAATTGTAACCAGGATTCTCGCCAATCACGCCAACCACATCCAAGACGTTCGAAAAATCAGCATTGACGGTCGCGCCTTTGACTAATGCAACGGCATCATTTCCATTGAAATACATCGCCGAAGTCGGAATATCATATACAGGATTCAAAAATACGTTTGCCCGACAGGCAATATTCATAAACGCCCGATAAACATTGCCACGAGGATATTTTTTGGTAATCGTATCGTATTGAGCGCAGATTTCATAACGACCTGCCAAGGTGTCGAAGCGCGGAATACCCGCCCGTGTACGGCAAGTATCATACAATTCGTAACCATTAAAAACAGGGATTTCCAAATTAGTACCATTCGCGTCACGTTTGTCCAACACAATCACATAAGGGCTGTACGCGGGAACGCTCACATTCGGTAATGGAATCGAAGAAATGGCTGTTGCGCCATCCCGAAAACGACCTATCAGATATTGATTCAAATAAATCGGCGCATTGGTCGGATTATACAATTCGAGGGCGCGACTATTGCCTGCCGCTTCAACGTATTCGGAAATAAATAAATCAGTGCATTGCGCTTGCGCATGAATGCCAGCTAAGGACGTGGCGAATAGGAGTAAAAATCTTTTCATGTTAAAAATTTAATTTTAAAAATTCGGAAGCAAAGTTAAGTTTAAAAACGGATTCTAATACTATAAAATTCAGAAAACCCGTCAAAGAAACGCAAAAAATAATTGACGGCTTGCCACAAATTACCTAAATTATCACTAACAATTTGTGCAAATTCGTATAATTCGAGGCAAAAAATGATTTTTTTTTTGCTGTTTTTAAACTAAAAACGCCCCTTTTACCCTTTTTTTTATACAAAAATTAGGGTAAAATTCATGTTTTACGACTGTTTTAACTGTTTTTTTTTTGTTTTTAATTGTGTCATATTATCGAATCCCATACTTTTGTGGAAAACAACGTCCCATGAACTTCCAACAATTCCGTTTCGCAATTGTAGTATCATTGTTATACTTCAGTCAAATCCAACTCACAACAGGGGCAAACACCGATTTAATCCTCGTTGACAGTTTTAAAATGACCGCTGCTAATGTCAGTAACGCCGCGCAAGGCAGTACGATTAGCATTCCTGTCTCCGTTGCCAATTTTCGCAATATGGTGATCCTCCGATTCTCCATGATGTGGAATTCGAGTGTTTTGCAATACACTGGAGCTTCTGATTTTAATTTAGCTGGGCTTACCGCGTCTCATTTTGATGCAACACAAGCCAGTACGGGTCGCCTCGCCGTCGTTTGGACCGATAACACGGCACGCACGCTGACCGATAATACGATTTTGTTCAAACTCAATTTCACCGTGACGGCTTCCACAGGTGTACCACAATCGCTCAGTTTTTTAACACCGCCTTTTGCAACCACAGAATTCGGCAATAGCGGCACGGGGTTTATGCGCTATCTCTTGCAAGGAAGTACCATTACATTACTACGCAATTGCACATCGCCCGTTGGCGGCTTGACTTGTCAAACCGCAACAAGTCTATGTAACAATGATTTAACCAATTATTGTGGTGCATTGGGCGGACCGAATACTCAAACGAATCCTGGAAATATGGGTTGTAGCTCTATTGACAACAATCAATGGTTTTCTTTTGTAGCGGGTTCAACAGATTTGGAGATGCGGGTTCGGATTCGCAATTGTAATGGTGGCCCGACTGGTATCGGAGATGGTTTACAAATTATTGCAATGACTTCGCCTGATTGTACTCATTTTACCAGAGTGGGCAATTGTTATTGGGTCTCGCCTTTCACCGCGTCCTCTGTTTTTAGTTTGACAGATTTGACAGTTGGCAATCGCTATTATCTGATGCTGGATGGTTATAATGGTGATATTTGTGATTTTACGCTTCAATTGGAAAATGGTACATTGCTCAATCCAGGCGGCAATATGCCAACGACCGTAACAGGTGCATCATCGGTTTGTGCAAACCAAACGACTTCATTTTCAATTCCTGCCGTAACAGGCGCAACCAATTATACTTGGACATTTCCCACAGGCGCGACCGCTATGGGTGCGACAAATGTAACCAATGTTTCAGTTCGTTGGGGCAATGTTGCGGGGAATGTTTGCGTAGCTGTAACGGATGCTTGTGGAACAACTGCGCCGATTTGTAAAACGGTGAGTATGAGCAGCGCGGTAACAAGTGAGGTAATGCAGCCGATTTGTGCAAATACTTGTTTTCGATTTGGCGGTGTGGATAGATGTGCGACAGGTGATTATACCGCTACTTTTACGGCTGCATCGGGTTGTGATAGTATTGTAACATTACATTTACGCGTTTTAACGCCGATTGTGAATGAAATCACACGAGAAATTTGTGCGGGCAGCTGTTTTAATTTTAATGGTACAGACCGATGTGCGGCAGGTGATTATACGGCAACCTTTCGCTCTTATTTGAATTGCGACAGCGTTGTAACACTACATTTACGCGTTTTAAATCAAATTACGAATGAAGTTACGCAAGAAATTTGCGCAGGTGGTTGTTATCGTTTTAACAATATAGATAGATGTACGGCGGGTGATTATGCTGCCACATTTAGAACCGCAACGGGTTGTGATAGTATCGTAACATTGCATTTGCGCATTTTGCAATCGGTGACTGCTGAAATTACACGAGAAATTTGTGCGGGCACTTGTTTTAATTTTAATAACATAAGTCATTGTGTAGCAGGCGATTATACAGCTACTTTTCGCTCCTATTTGGGTTGTGATAGTATTGTAACAATGCATTTACGCGCCCTGAACGCGATTAGAACCGAAATCACACGTGAGATTTGTACAGGGAGTTGTTTTAATTTGGGTGGAACCGACCGATGTGCCGCAGGCGATTATACAGCCACATTGCGCTCCTATTTAGGTTGTGACAGTATTGTAACATTGCATTTACGACTTTTGAATTCGGTTACGAATACCATTGCACGAAATATTTGTGCAGGCAGTTGTTTTAATTTTGGTGGAACGGATAGGTGTGCCACAGGTAACTATACAGCCACTTTTCGTTCGTATTTAGGTTGCGATAGTATTGTAACATTACAATTACGTGTTTTAAATAGTATTTCAACTGAAATTACGGAAGAAATTTGTTCGGGTGCTTGCTTCCGATTTAACAATATGGATCAATGTGTGGTGGGTGATTATACCGCTACTTTTCGCTCGTACTTAGGTTGTGATAGTATTGTAACATTGCATTTACGCCAATTTGCGGCTGCAAGGCGTGTAATTGATACGACCGTTTGTGAAGGTGGTTCGGTTCAAATGAATAATCAATCATTTAGTTCGGCAACTCAAAATATCATTTTGCCAAGAGGTTCATGGCGTGGTTGTGATAGTATCCTTGTTTTAAATATTACTTTTTTAAAAATCAATCAACCGATTGCGTTTTCCAATGGCAATTTGAGTTGTGTGAATCGTTCAGTTACGTTAACAGGTCGCGCAAGCGTTGAACCTGTTCAATCAACCGTTCGATACGAATGGAAAAACACAGGTGGCGCAGTGATTGGAACAGATAGTACGAAAGTGGTCGCTTCGGCAGGTACATACACCGTAACAATTACAGCAACGTTGAATGGGGTTTCGTGTTTCAAAACGGCAACTATAACGGTTACGCAAAGTGGTAATGTGCCTGCGCAACCCGCTATGCGCGGTGCGATTTCGGTTTGCCGCAATGAAATCAATACTTATAATATAGTCAATCCTACGGCAGGTATTTTGAGTTATAATTGGCAAGTCCCCGCAGGCGTTCAATTAACTTCGTTGGATCCGCCTTTGAATAGCAATATTACGGTTCATTGGGGCAATTCTAATGGTGGACAAATCGCAGTGGCTGCTGAAAACGCATGTGGTACAAGTACTTCTGCTTATTTAAATGTTGTAATACGAACCTTGCCCAATACAGTCGTAATTAACGGTGTATCAACGATTTGTGCAAATACGGTGGCGCGTTTTAATACACCTGCTGATACGAGCATTTACGAATATCGTTGGCGTGTTCCGACGGGGGCGCAAATTGTGACGGGTGCAAATACGCGCGAAATTGAAATTCGTTTTGGAAATACTGGTGGGCAAGTTTGTTTGCAAACGCGGAATCTTTGTGGATTTGGTGCAGACACTTGTTTTGAAACGCGGATGAGTACGCAAGCACCTGATTCGATTGCCTTGGATGGTCTAATTCGCCCATGTCCAAATTCGATTACGCCTTATACCTATACGATTCCATTGAATGCCAATATTACGAGTTACCAATGGAGTGTGCCTTCGGATGCTCGAATTGAAGGCGGACAAGGTACTAACAGCTTGAATGTCAATTGGTTAAGTTCAGTAGGTGGGCGCGTTTGTTTGACGCTTCAGAATGCTTGTGGTATCAGTCGGCAGTTGTGTACGGATTCGATACGAGTACGCACGAATTTGCCCGATTCGCTGCCTATCAATGGTAATGGCAATGTTTGTGCGGGTGCGCAAGAGCCTTACAGCATCGAACGGCGTGCTGGTATGACTTATCAATGGGTCATTCCAAGTGGTGCAACGATTTTAACAGGTCAAAATACGGAAAGTATTCAAATTAATTGGGGTGCTTCAACAGGTGGGCAAGTTTGTGTGGACGTTAAGAATGCGTGTAATTTAGTGAAACGCATTTGTTTAAATGTGAATGTGAGACCTGTTTTGCCTGATTCGTTTCCAATTAATGGCAGTCGTCAAGTTTGTCCGAATTCAACGGCAACTTATACGATTCGGAATCAGGCGGGTGTTCAATACAGTTGGCGAGTTGTGCCTTCAACGGCGGGGCGCGTTCAAACGGGCGGCAATACCAATGCGGTTGAAATTGTCTGGGAAAATTTAGGCAATGCAACGGTTTGTTTGACGATGTTGAGTAATTGTGCGGGTATTCGAGAAATTTGTATTCCTGTTGCGGTTGGCGCAACGGATACCTTAGCGATTGGCGGCAATGCCAATCCTTGTGCAACGCAACGCGGTATTTACACGGTTGCTGGTGGAAGCGCGTCTTACACATGGACGGTTCCGACAGGTGCAAGTATTATTAGTGGGAACAGCACATCCGCAATTACGGTCAATTGGGGCACAAGTACCAATGGGTTTATAACCGTTACGCCAAGTACAGGTTGTGCCGCAGGGCGTACAAGCCAATTATATATTGATTTGCAGCACAGTCCTGTAGCTCCAAATGCAATAACAGGCAGAGCAATTGTTGGGAATAATACGGTTGAAAGTTATACGATTGTGTCTGTGCCTAATGCGACTCGTTATGCTTGGGTGATTCCGACGGGTGCATCAATTGTTGGGAATACGCAAGGGACTTCAATTCAAGTAAATTGGGGCAATTCAAGAGGTGGGAATATTTGCGTTCAAGCGGTTAATGATTGTGGTGAGAGTATTGAAACCTGTCTTTCGGTGACGGTTTATCGCCGTCCTGTATCGTATGCAGGTGCCAATGATACGGTTTGTGGCAATTTATACATTTTGCGAGCAGGTGTAAGCGTTGGTGCTGGCAGATGGAGTATCGTTTCAATGCCACCCAATGGAACCGTTCGGTTGGGCGATGTGAATAGTTACAATACGCCTGCTGCTGTGAGTGAATTGGGGCTTTACACCTTTCAATGGAAGGAAGTCAATGGTGTTTTTTCGGATTCGGCGCGAGTAACGATTTATTTCAAGGAAAGACCGCATTTGACCCGACTTTCTGATTCCTGTTCATTGGATGTCTCGACCTATCAAACGCGCCTTTTAATTTCGGGCGGTACGCCGACGTATCAATGGCATTTTGGAACAAGAGGCACTATTGTAGGTAATATTTTTACGACCAATCTAATGGCAAGTGGTTCAAGTTATAATGTAGCGGTCAAAGATATGCTTGGTTGTATTTCGGATACGTTGACGGATAATGTTGTATGTCAATGCCTTACAGCAGCAGGAACAATGGATACGGCAACCGTTAAAGCCTGTTATGGTGCAGCTGTTCGGGTTCAACATCATGGCGATGCGGTTCAAGATGCCAATGATACTTACGAATATTTATTACATGATGGGACGATAAATTCCATTGGAACCATTGTATCCAGAAATCGCACAGGAAGTTTTGATTTTCAAACAGGTATGCAGTATGATAAACGTTACTATGTTACGTATGTGGTTGGGAATGACGTAAATGGTCGGGTAAATCAAAATGAATATTGTTTTGCCAAAACGCGAGGTACAGCAGTGATTTTCAAATCGCGGATTATGGCAAGTTTTATGGGTGACACGGCAGTATGTGTGGGCGGTACCGCACGTATTCGATTGAATATCAATCAAAACAGTCGTTTTAACATTACGTATAACAATAACATTTCAGCAAATACAACATTAAATGGAGTCGCTTCTGGTTATGAATTGTCAACTGCGGTCTATGTGCCCTTGACGTATCGTTTGATTGGCGCAACGGATACAGATGGCTGTCATTCGGTGGTAATGGATTCCGTTCAATTGCGTTTGCGGACGAGTCCGATGGCGCAGGCGGGTACAGATATAATTGTTTGTGAAAACCAAACGAGTTTAAATGCAGTATCTTTATTGCCACAACAAGTTGGTATCTGGACGGCTTTAAATGGTGCAACGGTGTCACAACCAACTGTTACACAATCATTTGTGAATCAATTACATGAAGGAAGGAATCTTTTTGTGTGGACGGTACGCGATTCGATTTGTCCGAATCAGCGACCTGCGTTAGATACCGTTGTGGTCAATGTGCCTGAAACGCCAAAGGCAAATGATTTTTCATTTGTTACGAAAGTTGGAGAGGCAATACATGGTGATTTAACCGAATATACGCCTACAGGTAATTGGCAAGTTCGACACATTACGTATCCACAAGCGGGACGTTTTATCTTATTTAATAATGGCAAATTTGATTATGAGCCGCCTACAACCGCCGCGATTGTGAATTTTAAATATACGATTTGCAATGGTACTTGCTCCATGAAGTGCGATACGGGAATGGTTCGGATTAAAATTGATGCAGGTTATACGCCTCCAAAAGATACAACGATTGATATTCCAAATGCGTTTACGCCCAATGGAGATACTAAAAATGACCTTTTTTACATCAAAAATTTGGAAAATTACCCAAATGCCGAATTAATGGTGTTTAGTCGTTGGGGCGACATTTTGTATCGTGCGTCAGATTATCGGAATGATTGGAATGGTCAGAATTCAAATGGAGAACCGTTGCCCGAAGGTACGTATTATTACATTTTGCGATTGAATGTGGCGGATGGCAAGATTTTAAAAGGTGATATTACGATTTTGCGATAGTGTTTTCCTAAAGGGACACGAATTTGACGAATTTTCACGAATTCTTGTACTATTCGTGAAAATTCGTCAAATTCTGTCCAATTTTTATAATTGATAATAAATTGATAATAAATAAATTATGAATTGTAAAAATCGGATCGTGCAGATACTTTTCCCGCAGATTTCTCAGATTTTTTGCGCAGATTTACGCGAATTTTCCAAATTTTAGTTTAAAAATCTATGCGAATCTGCGCAAAAAATATTTTTTTGATAAATTTTTATTGAACATTTACATTAAATAGAATTATTTATCAAATTTAAATAATTGATTATCAAAATAATAAATAATTATTTAATTATAATTTATAATTAATTCTCATTTTAAAGAAAAATAAATTTGATTTTAACCGAGCCAAAACCCACTTTTTATACCTACTTTTGGCTCGATTAAAATCATCTAATATGCAAACATTTATTAACCAATCCTTGAAATCATAAGCATCCTATTTCGAAAATTTCATTTTTCCTTTTCGATATTCGCTTGGCGGGCATCCCATTTTTTGTTTAAACATCCGTGAAAAATAAAATTCGGATTCAAAACCGCCACTTTCTGCAATTTTGGCAATCGAAAAGTCTGTTTCGCGCAATATTTGAGCTGTTTTTTCAATTTTAAGGTTCAAATGATATTGTCCTGGCGAAACACCCAACATTTTTTTAAATATTTTCCGAAACAACGCATAACTCATATTATGTTCCTTTGCTAATTTTTCCATCTCTAAATTTTCTGCCCATTGTTGATGCATTTTGTAACGCACAGCGCGGATAACGGCATCATGTCGCGTACTGGATTTGTCGGAAAGCAACGCAGACGCATACACCAAACCCAATAATTGTATCACCAAACAAGACGAAATTTGTGTAAACGCAACGCCTTCATATTTCACGGTATCAATCAATCGAATGAAAATATGCAAGAATTCGGCATTGAAACCGATGTTTAACAATGGTTTTTGAGGGTTAAAGCAATCCTGCCGCATCAAATATTCGGCATAATGCCCGTTAAAACCAACCCAAAATTCTTCCCAACCCGTCGTTTCTAACGGACGATACCGATGCCAAACATTTGGAAACAATAAAATTAACGTCCCTGCTGAAACGGCAAAGGGTTCTACATTTTCCATTTCAAAAATACCTTTTCCATTCGCAAGATACACCATTTGATATTCCTGCAAACGCCGCCCTTTTTCCCAACTGAAATAATGAGATTGCGGATGTTTGGAATCAGGATACACCATGTTTGGCGTATGCACATAATGCCCGACGGTGATGATATTTACGCCCCAATTCGGTTCGGATGCTAATAAGGTTTGAATTTGATTTTCATTAAAATATTTTCGATACAAGTTCATAGCAAAAAGTATATATTTTTTATCAAAAAATACAAGGTTCAAAACCCAAACTATATTTAATATTGCATATTCTTTTAGAAAGCCGTACCTTTGCCAGACAATTTAACGTTCAATTAACCTATATATTGTTTATTATGGCAAATAAAATTACTCTTACTGCGCTTTTCGCCTTTTCTACGCTGATAATTGCGGTAGCGCAAAAAGCAAAGCCGAACAGCCTCGCTCGCTATATTGCGCCGAGTGTTATCGTAGGAAGCCAAATCCATCTTATCTGTCCTTACGACACCCAAACACTTGAGTTTTCTGATGGCAACGACGAAAGCGGCAACGTTTCTTCCAGTACGATTGATAGCCTCGCTCCCTTTTTGCGTATAGCAGAATGTACGCCGCAAACGATTCGCATCGAGTGGCATCTACCAATTGATGGCAATTCGAGTAGTTCGACGTTTACTTTGCGTAAAAATAATGCGGTCATTTATACAGCCGTCAATACTGCACAAACCTCAGCTCTAAATATCCCTACGCCGAGCCTAAGTCAAGGCGATGCCTTGCAAATAAATGTGCAACGCGGCACGCTTCATTATCAATTTAATGCGGTTTTCGTTACTAGTTTACTAACGCCATTTCTTGCGTCGGGCAATGCGCCTATGCCGATGGCAACGGTAGAAATCGTGCATCCGCGCAGAGTGCATACGATGATGCGCGATACGCCTAATAATGTCGCCGGGCAATGCCTCTATGTGCATGACGCGGAGAATGTCACCGCGGCTTACTATCGTACAACTGATGTTCTTAGCGTCTTAAATTCGTCGACAATTGACCTAACGGATAGCTTATACAATGCAGCAATCGCAGGTAAAACAGCGTATATAACCCATGATTACAGTGTTGGAAACTGCGATAATGATAATAGCTCGCAGCCTTCCATCAAAGTTGCCGATGTGTATCCGAACCCGAGCGAGGAGTCGTTTCATATTCAGTATGACGCTAAAATGCCAAGCGATGTGAAGGTGACTGTTTCGGATTTGCAGGGGCGCGAAGTTTTTTCGTATCAAGGCAATAGTCAAGCCGAAG
>JBEEMZ010000172.1:0-10590 GCA_041192405.1 Bacteroidota bacterium
AAAACCTTCCAAAAGGTGTTGTCGTTTATTTTGCTTTAATGACTTACTTCATGGCTTACTTCATGGCTTATAAATTTATTTTTGAAAAAATGATTTTTTTTTTTCTCAATTCAAAAATATAGCTAATTTTGTTGCAACGATTCAGTATTAATGAAATCATTACGATTTCCAAAATAAAAAGTAAGTCACGATTCACAATATTGCTATTGCGTTTGGTTTTGCGAACTCTCTATTTTGAGGTGCAAATTAGTGAATAAAATGATTTTGAAACCAAAATTAATTATAAAGAGCATGTTCTTTAAAAACAGATTTTTAGCTCTTTTTTTTAATTTATTTTATGCAATCGTTCGCATAAACCATTCTTCAAATATGTAAAATAGGTTACTTATGTCATTGTCATTAGAAGGTAAAGTTATTGTCGTCACAGGCGGCACAGGCGTATTAGGCGGGAGTTTCGTAAATGCGATTGCGCAAGCAGGCGGCGCGGTTTGCATTTTGGGTCGAAACGAAAAAATTGCTCAACAACGGAGTTCTGAAATTCAAGCAGCAGGCGGAAAAGCACTCGCGCTTGTATGCGATGTATTGAATATCAATGAGTTAGAAATAGCTAAAACAACTATTTTAAATCATTTTGGCAAAATTAATGGTTTAGTAAACGCCGCAGGTGGCAACTCGCCCGCAGGTATCATACAACCCGAACAAGATATTTTTGCTTTTGATTTGAATGGTATGCAAAATTCTATGAATCTGAATCTTTGGGGAACGGTCGCGCCGACTAAAATATTTGGTTCGGCTATTTTGCAAAGTGGCGGCGGTAGCATTGTGAATATATCGTCTGTGAGTGCCGACCGTGCTTTGACCAAAGTGATGGGTTACAGCATGGGCAAAGCTGCGATTGATGCCTTTACAAAATGGTTTGCGGTGGAATTGAGCATGCGGCATGGCGATAAAATGCGCATGAACGCTATAAAACCTGGTTTTTTCATCACTGAACAAAATAGAAATTTGTTGCTCAATGAAGACGGCTCTCCCAAAGAACGGGCTATCAAGATTTTAGCGAATACGCCTTTTAAAAAATTTGGCAATCCTGCCGATTTAAATAGCGCGTTAATTTGGTTATTAAGCGATGATTCTGCTTTTGTAACTGGTTCAATCGTGACGATAGATGGCGGATTCAATGCATTTAGCGGCGTATAAAAGATACGTATCCAAAATGAAATAATAAAAATCGTAGGGGCAGGTCGTGACCTGCCTTCTTCAAATTAAAAACAAAATTATTTATAAATCATTGATAATTAAAGAATTGTAAATGATTTATAAAGGCAGGTCACTTTTATAAATCATTGATAATTAAAGAATTGTAAATGATTTATAAAGGCAGGTCGTGACCTGCCTCTACTAAATTTCATAACTATTATGAGCCCAAAAATGATACAAACCATGCGTTGGTTTGGCGAAAAAGACCCAGTAAGTTTGAGCGACATCCGTCAAGCAGGTTGTACGGGAGTCGTGACGGCATTACATCAAGTTCCAAATGGAGCCGTTTGGGAAACCAAAGACATTTTACATCGAAAATCGCTTGTTGAAAAGGCGGGTTTGAAATGGTCTGTTGTGGAAAGCCTTCCTGTGAGCGAAGCTATCAAAACGCAAAGTGTTGGTTTTCAAGCACATATCGAAAATTATAAAAAAAGCATTCAGAATTTAGCCCATTGTGGTATTCGAGTTGTGACATATAATTTCATGCCGTTATTAGATTGGACGCGCACCGATTTGAATTATAAAGTGGCAGATGGTTCCATTGCCTTGCGTTTTGAAATGGCGGCATTAGTGGCATTTGACCTTTATATTTTGAAACGAGCAGGCGCGGAAAAGAATTATGATGCCAAAACGATTCAACGTGCCAAACATCGTTTTGAAAGAATGAGCGATGACGAAAGAAAATTATTGCAAAAGAATATTCTTTTAGGACTTCCGGGCAGCGAAGAAAGTTTTTCACTCGAGCAACTAAGAGCAGCGTTGTCCACTTACGATGGCATTGACAGGCAGAAAATGCAACAGCATTTACTTTATTTTTTACAACAAGTCATTCCCGTTGCGGAAGCATACGATGTAAAAATGGCGATTCATCCTGATGACCCGCCGTTTAGCGTGTTGGGGTTGCCTCGTGTATTGAGCAATGCGGCAGATATGGCATTTCTGACGGCAGCAGTACCTTCGTTACATAATGGTTTATGTTTTTGCACGGGTTCTTTTGGGGTGAATGCGGATAATAATTTGCCGCTGATTGTTCGTCAATTTGGGGATAGAATCCATTTCCTCCACTTGCGTAATACAACGCGCAATGCGAATGGCGATTTTTTTGAAGATAATCATTTAGAAGGAGATGCTGATATGTATCTCATTGTGAATGAAATCGTTAAGGTGATGAAAACGTATAAAAAGAGTATTCCAATGCGCCCCGATCATGGTCATCAAATGTTGGATGATTTGAAAAAAACGACCTATCCTGGTTATTCAGCAATTGGGCGATTGCGCGGTTTGGCAGAATTGCGCGGTTTGGAAATGGCAATTGTTCGAAGTTTGACATAAATTGCGATAACTTTTCCATTTGATTTCAATAAAATAAGAGGCATCAACAAATAATGAATGATTCAATACATTGATTATCAATGTATTGAATCATTCATCATTTATCACTACTTAAATTATTTGCAAAATGCAAAAGAAAGTATGTTCGTTTGGTGAAATATTATTGCGTTATGCCATTCCGACAACGCAACATTGGATTAATTTGCCTAAATTAGCGGTTTATTTAGGTGGTGCGGAATTAAATGTGGCAACTGCATTAGCCCATTGGGGCGTTCCCGTCAAATATTGTACGGTCATGCCCGACAATTTTATGACCGAACAAATCGAAAATGACCTCGCTCAATTAAAGATTGATGTATCCGCCATTCAAAAAATGGGTGAACGCGTCGGCAGTTATTACCTTGCGGAAGGCGCGGACGTGAAACATGCGGGGATTATTTACGATAGGGCGCATTCGGCATTTAGCGCGTTGACAGTGGGCATGATTGATTGGGAAACGGTTTTGAACGATTGTGAATGGCTGCATTTTAGCGCAATCGTACCCGCGTTGAATCTGAATTTAGTGGCGGTTTGCCACGAAGCATTGCGCGTAGCGACTACCAAAGGCATTCAAATTTCAATTGATTTGAATTACCGTGCGAAATTATGGACATACACAAAAGATATAATTTCAATTATGCAACCCATTGTAAATCAATGTGATATGGTGATGGGTAATGTTTGGGCGGCGCATATTTTGTTGGGCATTCCATTGAATGATGCACAAAAAGATGTGTTAAATTCTCAAAATTGTCTTGAACAAGCAGCCGAAACAAGTGCCCATATTTTTGCAAAATTTCCAAAAGTGAAAATCATTGCAAATACATTTCGGTTTGCGAATGATTCAGAAACCACGTATTATGGTACGTTACATTTGCCCACGTCAAATGATCAATCACCTGTTTTTAAAACGAATACAGTTGTGGACAAAGTTGGCAGTGGAGATTGTTTCATGGCAGGATTGATTTACGGATGCTTGCAAAACAATGATAATCAAACGATTATAAATTACGCAGCAGCAGCAGCCTTTGGAAAATTACAAGAAAAAGGCGACGCAACTCAACAAACGGTTGCTCAAATAAAGCAACGCATCTCAATCAACGCATAAAAAAATAAAAACTTATGTGTACGATGCCCCTATGTGTTTTAAAAAAAACATATATGCCATCTGTACCTACATATTTCAAACAAAAAATGATACAATCCATTGAATATCAAGGGCTTATGCCATTATTTTACGACGACAACGCCGAAATATGCATAGCCATCACGGAAACCTTATACGAAGCAGGCATCCGCTACATCGAGTTCACAAACAGGGGCAAAAACGCCCTCACCAATTTCAAAACACTCATCGAAATCCGCAATCGCAAGATGCCCGATTTGAAACTCGGTATCGGAACGATTTGGAGTACCGCCGATGCACAAAATTACATCGAAGCAAAAGCAGATTTCTTAATCAGCCCTATTTTTCGACAAGACATTTGTGATATGGCGCGAGCTAATAATATGTTATGGATTCCAGGTTGCATGACTCCAACCGAAATCCACACCGCAAGAACCGCAGGTTGCGAAATGATAAAAATATTTCCAGGCGACGTATTAGGTGCAACCTTTATTAAAGGCATTAAACCGCTTTTTCCGACTTTAAAATTCGTCATCACAGGCGGCGTAGAACCCAATTTAGAAAATATCAAATCATGGTTTGACGCAGGTGCAGTGGTTGTAGGCATGGGAAGCAAATTAATTTCCAAAAGTGTGACTCAAAATAAAGATTACAAACAATTAAAAATCAATACTTTAAACATACTCAACATTATTCATATTTTAAAACGACCACATTCATAATGAGTGAAAAAATGACTCGCTATCGTTGGACTATTTGGAGTTTAATTTTTTTCGCCACCACAATTAATTATTTGGATAGGGCAGTAATTAGCCTTTTGAAATCCACCTTATCAGCCGAATTTCATTGGAGTGAAACGGATTATGCCGACATTGTAATTGTATTTCAACTTTGTTATGCGTTTGGATTGCTGGGGGTAGGCGGATTGATTGACCGCGTGGGAACCAAAGTTGGTTACGCATGGGCGACGGTTTTATGGAGTTTTGCGGCTATCGGACACGCATTGGCGAATAGTACAATGGGTTTTATGGTTGCAAGAGGCTTTTTGGGTGTGACCGAAGCAGGCAATTTCCCTTCCGCGATTAAAACCGTTGCGGAATGGTTCCCTAAAAAAGAACGCGCTTTGGCAACAGGCATTTTTAATTCGGGTACAAATGTTGGAGCCATTATTGCGCCTTTGACGGTTCCGTTTATTGCGGCGGCTTGGGGTTGGCAATGGGCGTTCATTTTGACGGGATTGATTGGTTTTATTTGGTTGGTATTATGGTATTTCTTATATGATGTGCCTAAGAACAATCCAAATGTTTCTCAATCGGAGTTAAATCACATCCTGAGCGACGGCGATGAAGCAGTTGAAACCGAAGACACCACTCCCAAATTGTCATGGTTTCAATTATTGGGCTTCAAACAAACATGGGCATTCGCGCTCGGCAAATTTTTAACCGACCCTGTTTGGTGGTTTTACCTTTTCTGGATGCCCGATTTTTTAGAAAAACAATACAATTTAAGCAAAACTCAAATCGCTTTTCCAATCGCAATCGCCTATACGATGGCAACAATCGGCAGTATTGCAGGCGGTTGGTTGCCGATGTATTTCATTAAAAACGGTAAAAGTGTTGCTGCTGCCCGCAAAACAGCGATGTTTATATATGCACTTTGTGTTATACCTGTTATTTCTGCACAATATTTGGGTGCTATTAATATGTGGCTGGCGATTAGCGTGATTGGGTTGGCGATGGCGGCGCATCAAGCCTGGAGTGCCAACATTTTTACGACGGTCAGTGATATGTTTCCGAAAAATGCGACGGCTTCGGTGACGGGGATTGGCGGTATGTTTGGAGCATTGGGCGGGATTTTGATTTCCAAAAGTGCGGGTAAATTATTTGAGCATTATCAAAATTTAGGCGATAAAGCAACAGGTTATTTAATCATGTTTTTGATTTGTGGATTCGTTTATCTGCTCGCATGGACATTGATGCACTTTTTAGTTTCTGCTGCTAAGAAATAAAATAGGGCTCACTCCGTAAGGGACAAAAAAGAGAATTGGGTGCATGGAAGTACGAATGAGAATTGTTATAAAAACTCAAAAAAACAATGATTAACAAATAATGTTATTAGTTGTTAATCATTGTTTTTTGAGTTTTATAATAGTTGATCCATTAACCCAATTTAAACGGTTGTCAGATACAATTTTAATACACAAATTAAGCATCTTTGCGACCGCTTCTATCAATCAAATGATTATTTGCTTGTTGCGTACCCATCAACATAATGTCTTGAATATTAACATATTCTGGGCGAGTTACGATGAAATAAATCGCTTCCGCAACATCCGCCGCTTTCAACGCTTGGAAATCATTAAACAAGTTGCTCGCTTTTTCAGCATCGCCATTATGACGCGTCAAAGCATGGTCGGTATCCTCCACATGACCTGGCGCAACTTGGCTCACGCGAACACTATGTTTATACAAATCCAAACGCATCGCTTTCGTCAACGCATCTACCGCGTGTTTAGTCGCTGCAAAAACATTCCCATTTGGAGAAACCTCTTTGCCCGCCGTCGAACAAATATTAATGATATGACCTTTCTTACGTTGCACCATATACGGTGCAATAGCGCGAGTTACGTATAATAAACCTTTAATATTTGTATCAATCATCGTGTTCCAATCTTCCACATCCCCCTCATGAATCGGTGACAAACCTTTTGCCAAACCTGCATTATTAATCAAAATATCTACATTTCTCCATTCAGGGTCAAGGCTCGCAACCGCTTTTTTAACAGCATCTAAATTCCGAACATCAAAATTCAGCGTTTGAATTTGATTTTTATGTTCTTCTTCAAATGCATTTTTAATCTCATCTAAACGGTCATCTCTGCGTCCCGTCAAAATCAATTTGAAACCATTCCGTGCAAAAACTGCTGCCGTTGCCCGTCCGATGCCCGAAGTCGCGCCTGTAATCAAGACCACTTTATCCGCATTTGGATTGTGCACCTCCGCAAGTGCCGCAACAGGGATTTCATATTTAAAAATCTCATCATTATACTCCGTTTTGTAAATCGGATTCACAAAACACGCTTGTTGATAAAATTTAAACGCATTTGGTTTATCATCCTGCTCATAAAACGCGGTTGCCAAATCAAAATTCGCTTTTGGATGTCTTGGATTCAAATCCAATGTTTTTTCAAAATGCGCAATCGCCAATTCATAATTGCCATCTACTTCCAATTTAATGACCGCATATTGATAATACGCATCTGCATTTTGCGGGTCGCGTTGGAATGCTTCTTTGAAATATTTACCTGCATTTTTGCGCTGTCCCTTGAAATACTCATTGTTTAACAAACCCAATTTGTAATAAATGCCTTGATAATCAGGATTTATAGATACTACTTTTTCCAAATACGTTCTTGCCGTTGGATAACTTTTTTGTTGTTCAGCCAAATACGCCAACATTACATACGCATCACAATGAGTCGGATTGTGTTGAACCAAGATTTCCAATTGCTTTACCGCTTCCGCAAAACGCATATTTTGCGAGAGCAAAGACGCATATTGATACCGTAAATCACTATTTTTAGGATTTTTATCCAACATATTTTTGAAAATAAAGAATCCTTCCTCTGCCCTACCATTCAAAATCAAACGAACGGCATCTTCTGTCGGCACATTTTCCAATGGCGCAAACGGCGGACGCGGAATCGGTGTAACAGGCATTTTAGCAGCCATTTCTGCTTTCAAACGGGCTTCCTCCTCTTGTTTTGCTTTGGCTAAACGGGCTTCTTCTGCTCTTTTGGCTCTTTCCAAACGAATTTCTTCTTCTTTTTTAACACGTTCTAAACGAACCTCCTCCTCTCGTTTAACTTTTTCCAACCGAGCGATTTCTTCTTGTTTCGCTTTCGCTAAACGCAAATCTTCTGCCTCTTTTTTAGCTTTTGCCACCAAAAGAGCTTCTTTTTCCACTTCTTCCGATGCTAAACGCTTGATTTCAGCATCTTTGCGGTCAGAACCATTATTCGTAGGCATGGTTACAGGCGTTTTAGGATACCCGTTTTGCCCGTTCGATTTTCCATGACCATTACTACTACCGTTTTGGTAGCCATCAAACAAATGACTTACATCTACCGATTTACCATTTTCAGCAACAGCGTCAGACGATTTTGAAGCACCGTTCATCGTCGCAGGTTCTGCTTTTTTCTGTTTTTTAATATCTTCAATCAACGTTTCCAGCATCGAAGGCGAATCCACACCATTATTAATTAACTCACGGAAACGCACTTCTAATTCTTTTTTGTCGAAAGTAGAGCTATGACCATTGCTTGACCCATTCCGCATCGGTTCTGCGTAGATGCCATTGCCCACTGAAATCAAGGCAGGTTCTTCCGCAGGCGCGAGTTCTGGTTTTTTCGCAACCGCAGGCGCAGGCTCTGCTTTTTTAATTTCGGTCGGTGCTTTTTGTACAGACGGCTCTGGCATGACCACATCCGTTGGCTTTTTAGACTCAGATGGTGGTTTTACTTCAATTGGCGGCTGTGCGGTATATTTAATGGCGGTATTGTCAACAGGTTCTTTGCGAACAGGTACGCTAATTCCCAAGTGGGTGAACAAGGGTGCAAACTCCCCTGCCAACAATTGATCATAAGCCCAATAATCAATCGAACGCATATAACGCAACATTTCGCCAATATCTGTCGAAATGCCGCGAGCAACACGCACTTTTTCAGCATGAGCATACTCATCTTCGGGGCGCATGCGGCGCAATTCCAAATATTTGTCTTGCCAATAATTCATATATTGGATGACATTGCTGACACGCTCGAACGAAGTCGGCACGGTCATGTACTCACCCGAATCTGCTTTCTGATACGTGCCGTCTGCGACGACAGGTATCAATCGTTTTTTCTGACCCAATTCCTGCACGACACCAAGTGCATCGTTCATGCAATTTTCTGATTTCAAAAAATTGTCGGTTATCAGCAGCAACACAGGGGCATTTGGGCTTGCGATAACTTCTTTTTTCAACGTCTCAATACCTGATTTATCGTCAAAAACGATTTTATCAACAGGCAATCGCGTAGCAATAGTAGAAGCGATTTTTGAGACAACATATTGGTTTTCAACACAATACGCAATAATTAGTTTAGAATACGACATAATGATTTGGATGTTGAAAGTTAAGATTCGGGTTTTCTCTTATTACCTCATCTTTTTTTAAAATATAAATCGGTAAGTTTTGTCTGAAAAGCGATTTGGGTGCTTAGTTAGTTGATTGGTTGGTTAGTTGGTTAAATGATTTAAACCAACTAACCAACCAATCAATCAACTAACTAACTACTCATCATTCTGCGGCTAATTGTTTTACAAAAGCGTCAAATTCTTGCACAAATTTAGGATACTCCATTGTCGCGGGTCCGTCAAACCCAGTGTGAATCCGCCGTACCATCCCTTTTTTGTCTATGAAAACCGTCGTCGGAAATGACATAACGGCATTCAAAGCAGGCAATGCTTTAGCCGCTTCTTCTTTTTTGGTTGAAGTGCCCGCAATTGCAATTGGGTATGGAATGTTCATTTTAGCGCGATATGTTTTAATCAGCTCATTTGCATTATCGGGCGAGCGTTCAAACGCAAGTCCAAGCACGGCAACGGGGACACTCGGATTATCCCGCAAATATCCTACCAAAAAACGACTTTCATCCCGACAATTCGGACACCAACTGCCCATGATTTGAATAATTTTAATTTTTCCTTGTAATTCGGACATATTTGGGCTGATTTCTGTCCCTTCTGGCGTTTTAAATTTGAAATCCAAGGTTTTATAACCAGATTTCAAAAAAGTAAGACTATCTGCTTTTCGGAGTCTAAATGCAGGATTGCGCACCGCCCGCCAAATCTCAGGTGTACTTCTGCCCGACCGAAAAATACCTGTAATCGTATCACCGTGTTGCCATTTCGCCTCGAACAAATACGCATGAGTGCCGTCAAAACAAGATAAATACACTTTATCCGCTTGCATTTCGCCTTCCAAAAAGCGATAATCACCTGTTTCAGTTCGGAAAGTGCCCGTTAATTGATTGCCATTTTGTTTAAATTGACCAATTGCCTTTTCTGGCATCGAATCGCCGACTCCAAAAGTCGTTTCCCACTCGCCATTTAAATCAGCCGCAGGTTTTTTCGCCAACGTCGTGAAACGATGATTTTGACCATTTCGCGCCATGAAAGGAATAGATAATTTTTTAACAGGCATAACCCATTCACCTTCAATGACTTTTTCATTATAAATAGCTTTAATATAACTGTCGTAAATCGGAAAACGAATCATTAAAGTATCTTTCCCCGTTTTTCGGTCGCGCCCGAAGGAAATTTCGTCTGGACTCACCAAAATTCGTTCTGTTGCATTGATAATTTCAATCGTAAAAGCGGTATCATTCAAATATTTGACCTCCATCAAAAAAGGCAACGCACCATTCGTTGCTTCTTCAAAACGCATATTTATTTTTTCAAAAGCATGAGTCGGTAATTGATTTTGCGCAATGCCTTTATCTTCCAATTGCAATTCCGCACGCCAAAATCCTGGCGCGAGGCTCGAAAAACGGTTCGGAATCGTGATACAACCCCAAAATTGAGTGCAACACACCATTATAAGCATTACAAACAGTGTAAGTCTTTGATTCAAATAGAAAGATTTCATATTTTAAAAATAAATTTTTATGGTAGAAAATAGCTTTTCGATGGCAAAAGTAGTATTTTACAACAGATTTCGTTAAGATTTTTAAGGAATTAGGATTGTGTTAACTTGTATATCTGAATGTTGAGGAAAAGAACATAACTTTGCAG
>JBEEMZ010000173.1:0-10510 GCA_041192405.1 Bacteroidota bacterium
GTTTTATTTTTATATAAAATTTTGTTAAGCAAGTTAATCATAAACAAAAATTTCGTCCTAAAATTTGTTTTTTTGAAAAATAATTTGTCTATTTGCAATAGAATATCCCACTCCAATAATATACAAAACTGATTTAGGAAAACTCAACATTATTTTAAACGAATCTATCGAAAATCAACGCTATGAACGTACCTTTTTTAGCTATACTGTCCGCCAGTTTATGGGCGAGTGCTGTTGAGGCGCAAACAACCAGTGCTTCATCAGTACCTGTTGCTTCTTCAAAAGAAGCGGCTCGCGCGCGATTTTCTGACAATCCCAACAACAAAGGGGGTGAAAAAACCCAAGAAAAAATTGTTGGAGATGAAACAGGTGCAGGTCGTGCGCGACAACAATTAATGGTTGATTTTAATATGTATCGAGATTACACCATCACGATTGACACCATTATAAGTAATGTCACGTCCAAAGGCGCGAGTGATGTTGACATGCCTTCCAAAGAACAAGGTTTTGGGGATTATGTTGCCAAAATTGATAAGATTTTGCGCCGCAAATTGTCTAAATTGGATAATTTCAAAGCCTTGAATTCGCAACAGATTACAGAAAAAAATGCTTTGATGCGCGGGCTTTCTATCCTAAAAAGTGCGCAATGTTTGGTATCCAAAACCGATGGCTCCTTCGACAAAGTGGTGGATGCGGATGGCTATGAAATCATGGCGTATCCTGTGGATTCCTTGAAACAAAATTCGCGTTATGGTTTCGTGGATAAGTACAAAAATGGCTTTGTGCGGGTTCAAAAAGACCAAGTTTTTGGTTTTTTGAACTATTGTGGCGAGGAAGTTGTGCAATATCAGTACGAAAGGGCAGAACCGTTCAATCAAGGCAAGGCATTAGTCAAAAAATCAGATTGGTTTTTTGTGGATGCAGCAGGCAATGAAAGTAATGCGTTAGAGGGTGTTGCAGAAGCTAAATCATTGAGTGGTGGACTTAGTTGGGTCAAAATGAGCAACGGCAAATCAGCAATTATTACGAATAATTATGATGAGTCGAAACAATCTTTGTCGGGTCTATATGACGCGGTTGAACCTTTTTTCAAACATGAGATTTTCAAAGTTTCGAGAAATGGTAAGTCGGGATTGATGGACATCACGGGCGCGTTGTTAACCGAAGTGATTTATGACCGTATTGAACCAACCAATTTTAAAGGAGTTTATAAGGTAGAAGTCAATAAAAAATTTGGTATTTTAGATTCTACATTTAAAGTGGTTTACAAACCTGTATTCGATGAAATCACGGCTTTCAATGAAAGTGGTGTTGCGCGGTGCAAAGAAGGCATGAATTATCGTTTTTTGACTCAAAAAACGTTGAAAGCAAGTAGAAGTTATGATTTTGTGAGCGATTTTAATGCTTATGGCGTGGCAACAGTTACGGATGAAATGAAAAAAATAGGGGTTATTGATGCGGATTTGAACGTAATTGTGCCGCCCTCTTACCTTTGGATTGGCAATTTTAATCAATTCGGGCTTGCAAACGCTTGTCATTCGGAAGGTCATTGCGGAGTTATCAAAACAGATGGTTCCATTGTGGTTCCAATGGAATTTGAAGAAGTTTCGGCGTTCAATAAGTTCGGAATGGCAGTTGCAAAAGAGGCTCTAAAAGATTGTAAAACGCCTGATTGTAAGTTTTATACCGTTTATGACCAAAAAGGTAAAGTATTGATTCCCAAAGCGTTAGATGTGCCAACGCGTTATGAAGTCACGGATAGTTTACATAATGATGCCCATATTATTGTCATGGCTTATCAAAATGGGGCTGCCCGTCCGCGTTTCCATTTGTTAGACCGCAAATCCTTTAAACAAATTACAAAAACACCTTATGAGACAATCAGTCCATTTGATGTAAATGGTTTGTTCCGAGTCGAAAAAAATGGTTTATGGGGCTTGATTGACATTGATGGCAAAGATGTTGTAAAATGTCAATATGGCGATATGCGGATGGGAACGGAAGGGTACTACCCTGTGCGCAATGCTGAAACGGGGCTTTATGGCTTCATTGATAAGAAGGGAAAAGTGCAAATTCCATTTGAATATGAGGATGTTAAATATTTCAGAAATGGACACTGTGTTGTAACAAAAGGAAAAGAAGAATGGGGTTTGATTAGCAAATTTAATGCAAAAATTGTTCCATGTGTCTTCAAAGCAGTGATTGTGAAGGAAAATCGCTATGAATTGAAAGACGCAGAAGGCAATTCTTATACCATTAATGATAAGGGTGATTGTGAACAACATTGTGCTAAATTTGAAACCATTCGCAAAACAGCAAATTTGAAAGCAGCGAATTTGCAAACTGCGCCAACGGTTAAGAAAAAATAAAAAAACGAGCCGCGCCTAAAAAAAACGTTGTAGATTTTGTAAAATCTGCAACGTTTTTTCTTTTAAAAATCAAAATAGTTTACCTTTGCCTCGAAATTATAAAAAAATTAATGATAAATACCAAATTAGAGCCAAAGAGCCTTTTAGAAATTGTCTGGTGGATAACCACAACAGTCCTTGTCGCGGGCGTAATGTTTCCAATTTGGAAAGATTTTCCTCAATTTCCGTTTCAAATTACAAATATTTTGTTTGTAATTGCATTTGTCACGTTTACGCGGTACGCTTTTCTATTGAAACATACTTTTTTGGTGGATAAACAGCGTTTAAAAATTGGTTTTATTGCGCTCACAGGATTAACCATCTTGTATTTCGTGAATTACATGAATGATTTTTCGCAATATGTGGATCAAAATGATGTGCAAAAAATTATGAAAAACGTTGATTACGAAAAAAGAGAACATTTAATGTCGTACATTAAACACGAAATGTTATTTTTTGGCATGGGCAGTATCATTGCAGCAATTGTTTTATCGGGTCGTTTAGCGATTTCAGTATGGCGTTGGCATAATTTCAAAAAAGCATAATACTTATCTGAGTGAAGTAAAAGTGTTCAATGATTATCGCGTTAAGCTGAATGAAAAAATCTTAGCCAAAAATAATAAATAAAATATATTTATCTAATTGATTATCAAGGATATACAAAACCAATTGTTATGAAAATATTTTGTATCGGCAGAAATTATGCCGAGCATGCGAAAGAATTAAAAAATGATATTCCAACAAAACCGTTGATTTTTATGAAGCCGCCGACGGCTCTCTTGACCGATAATAAACCATTTTACTATCCTGACTTCACCAAAAATTTGCATCACGAAGTTGAAATGGTGTTGCGTGTTTGCAAAAATGGTAAACAGGTTCAACCCTTATTTGCAAGTAAATATTATGATAAAATTGCATTAGGGATTGATTTCACGGCTCGTGATTTGCAAGATGCATTAAAATCCAAAGGACAACCTTGGGAAATTGCAAAAGCATTTGATAATTCTGCTGTATTGAGTGACTTTTATGATATTTCAAAATATAATATTGAAAATGTAAATTTTCATCTTACAAAAAATGGTCAAATCGTTCAAAAAGGAACAACACAAGATTTGATTTTCAATTTTGATACCTTGATTTGTTACATATCTAAATTTTTCACCTTACAACAAGGTGATTTAATTTACACGGGTACGCCTGCGGGTGTTGGCGCGGTTGAAATTGGAGACCTTTTAGAAGGTTTCATAGAAGAAGAAAGTGTTTTTCGGTGTGCCATCAAATAAAATTTTGCTGCGAATTACACAAATTTATATAAAATTTCATCTATTTTGCAAAAAAAAGCGCGTGCAAATTCGTGTAATTCGTAGCTGACAATTCATAAAGTAATTTTTTTGTTTACCCATAAATATTTGTATTCCAATGCCTTATCTATTCACATCAGAGTCCGTATCAGAAGGACATCCAGATAAAGTCGCAGACCAAATATCTGACGCACTCATTGACAACTTTTTGGCGTTCGACCCAGCTTCCAAAGTTGCGTGCGAAACACTTGTGACAACGGGGCAAGTATTTCTTGCGGGAGAAGTCAAATCCAAAGCATTTTTGGATGTGCAACGCATCGCCCGCGAGGTGATTCGCCAAATCGGTTATACTAAAGCCGAATATATGTTTGAGGCGAACTCTTGTGGTATTTTATCGGCGATTCATGAGCAATCATCCGACATCAATCAAGGCGTGGAGCGCAAAAATCCTGAAGAACAAGGCGCAGGCGACCAAGGAATGATGTTTGGCTATGCAAGCCGTGATACCGATGATTATATGCCATTACCACTAAGTTTGGCACATAATATTTTGAAAGAGATGTCTGACATTCGCCGTAAAGGTGAAACAATGTTGTATTTGCGCCCTGATGCGAAGTCACAAGTAACGATTGAGTACGATGACAATAACAAACCGTCGCGCATTGATACGATTGTCGTCTCAACACAACATGATGATTTTGCAGAAGATGAAAGCATGTTGGCAACTATCAAACGCGATGTGATTAATATTGTCATTCCGCGCATCAAAGCAAAGCAAAAACCAGAAGTTCAAGCATTGTTTAACGATGATATTAAATATTTTGTTAATCCAACAGGTAAATTTGTGATTGGTGGCCCACATGGTGATACGGGTTTGACTGGACGTAAAATCATTGTTGACACGTATGGCGGCAAAGGTGCACATGGTGGAGGTGCATTTTCTGGCAAAGACCCTTCAAAAGTGGATAGATCTGCGGCTTATGCAACGCGTCATATTGCAAAAAATTTAGTTGCGGCAGGTATTTGTGATGAAATTTTGGTTCAAGTTTCGTATGCAATTGGGGTTGCCAAACCAATGGGGATTTATGTGAATACGTATGGCACGGCAAAAGTTGGTCTGTCAGACGGCGAAATCGCTAAAAAAGTAGAAGATATTTTTGATATGCGTCCTTACGCTATCGAAAAACGCTTCAAATTGAGAACACCCATGTATTTGGAAACGGCATCTTATGGTCACATGGGTCGTAAAAATGAAATTGTTGAAAAAACATTCCATTCGCCAGATGGCAAATCGAAAACAATGCAAGTAGAATTATTTACATGGGAAAAATTAGATTATGTTGACCGTGTGAAAAAAGCGTTCAAAGTGAAGCAAAATCATGTAGAAATGGCTTAACTAATGATAAATGATGAATGATGAATGATGAATTCATCATTCATCACTCATCACTCATCATTAAAAAATGAATATAAAAAAGATTGCTCATCTCACAGGACATCGCGGCGCAGTATATGCGCTAAGTCAAGCGTCGGAGCATACTTTTTTTTCGGCGGGAAGCGATGGTTGTGTGGTGTTATGGGATTTGCGGACACCCGATTTGGGTAAATTAATTGCGAAGGTGGATGCTCATCTTCCAAAGAGTCGAACCCATATTTTTTCAATGTGTTATTTAAAACAAAACGCACTTTCAGTCGTTGGCGACATGAATGGTGGCGTTCATTTTCTTGACTTAGAACATCCCGAACAGACCAAAGATATTGCGCATCATCAAAAAAGTGTTTTTGATATTCAATTGATTAACAATGAGTTATGTACAATTGGGGGCGATGGCATTTTAACTTATTGGTCTATTGATGACCGAAAAAGTTTAGAAAGTATTCAACTTTCGACACAAGCATTGCGCACGATTGCCTTCTGCCCGACCCGCAAGGAAACCGCAATTGGCAGCAGCGATGGCAATATTTACATCTTGGACGAGCACAAAAACCTACATAAAACCATTCTCAAAGCGCATCAATCCTCTGTTTTCACGGTTCAATATTCACTTGATGGACAATTTTTGCTTTCAGGCGGGCGCGACGCAATGTTGACTGTGCGACATACGAATGATTATGATTCTGCCGTTTTAGCACAGCCTGCACATTGGTTTACTATCAACAAAATCGCATTTCATCCTAAAGGGCATCTTTTTGCAACTGCGAGCCGAGATAAAACGGTTAAAATTTGGGAAACAGGTAGTTGGAAATTATTAAAAGTGATTGACACGATTCGGTATGGTTGTCATATTCATTCTATCAATAATTTATTATGGATTGATAATCAATTGATTTCGGCAAGTGATGATAGTAGTTTAATGGTCTGGGCGATTGATTAAAATAAAAATTATCTTACATTTTTAAACTTTATTTTAGGAGAAAATTCACTATGACAAATCTGTTTTGGATTAGCACTTTGTTTTGTATTTCCAACAATCTGTTGGCTCAAAACACCACCGTTACACCTCGCCTTATCCGTAGGTTACCTACAAATTTAAAAGAAAGTTCTGGCATCATTATACAATCACCAAATAGAATTTGGTCAATGAATGACGGAGGTAATGAACCGATACTTTATCAAACGGATACGCTTGGCAACGTTCTTAAAACCGTGCGCGTTACCAATCAGAGCAATATAGATTGGGAGGAAATTTGTTTAGATGCACAAGGCAATTTATATATTGGCGATTTTGGGAATAATTTTGAAATGAGGCGCGATTTAGCTATTTATAAAGTATTGAATTTCAATAGTTTAGGCAACAATGTTACAGCAAGTCGCATTGCTTTTAAATATGAAGACCAAACTACATTTCCTCCAAATACACCAAATTTGTATTTTGACGCGGAAGCAATGCTCGCTTTTTCTGATTCCATTTATATTTTCACCAAAGATTTTTTAACAAAACCTTACACGGGCGCGACGCGCATCTACTCGATTCCGAACCGAGAAGGCAATCATATTGCAAAATTAATTCATGTATTACCAACAGATGCAGGTTGGCAATTTTATGGTGCAGTGACAGGTGCGGCAATGAGTCCCGATAAAAGCAAAGTTGTTTTATTAACTTACGGAAGGTTATTTGTTTTTTCTAATTTTAACGGAACAGCATTTTGGAAAGGGCGCGTTAAAAAATATAATATTTCAAGTGTTTTGCAACACGAAGCAATTGGTTTTGTTGATAATTGTCAATTATACGTGACGTGTGAGACGGAAAGTACGAATCCTGCGAGCCTTTATGCCATCAATTTGTGTCAATTATTGTCGGAAACGGAAACGATTGAGGCGAAAGGCGCGTTGATTAAAGCCTATCCGAATCCAAGTGATTCATTAGTGACGATTGAACTTTCGGATGATTTAAACACAAAAGATTTGAAATTGCAAGTGACCGACCCTGTTGGAAAAACGATTTTTAGAAAAAAGATTGCACTTGGTGAACGAAAAATTATTTTGCCAAGTGAGTTATTTTTAACCAATGGTCTTTATTTTTACGCGATTTATTCAGAAGAAGACGATTTTAACTTTTCAGATAAAATCATAATTCAAAAATAGTTTATAAAAAAATTGTATTTTACCCGTGTAATTCATTCATTATATGATACTTACAGATAAAAGAATATTAGAATATCTTAATAACGGAAATATTGTTATTGAACCTTTTCGCGCCGAATGTTTGGGAACGAACTCGTATGATGTGCATTTAGGAAAATATTTAGCCGCTTATAAAGACCGTGTTTTGGATGCAAAAAAACATAATACGATTGAAGAATTTGAAATCGGGCCCAATGGTTTTGTATTACAACCTGGCACTTTATATCTCGGCGCGACTGAAGAATATACCGAAACGCATACAACTGTTCCATTTTTGGAGGGCAAAAGTAGTACAGGGCGTTTGGGCATTGACATTCATGCGACGGCTGGAAAGGGCGATGTTGGTTTTTGCAATCATTGGACGTTGGAAATCTCCTGCGTACAGCCTGTGCGTATTTATGCGGGTATGCCGATTGCGCAACTCATTTATTTTCAAATAGATGGAGTTGTGGAAAAATTTTATAATAAAAAAGTGAGTGCGAAATACAACCGCGTTTCATCGAAACCTGTGGAAAGTATGATGTGGAAAAATAAATTTTAAGTTAGTTAGTTGGTTAGTTAACTAATTGACTATCAATAATTTAACCAACTAACCAATTAACTAACCAACTAACTAACTAACTAACTAACTACTTATTTATGGCTATTTTGGAGACCAACCCGAATGAATCGCAACCTAAAATGGCGAGTCCATTGCGGGTTTTTACGATATTTCTAATTTTTTTTGCATTGTTTCAACTGCTTGCAGGCATTGCGATGGTTGGTTATGGGCTTTTTTTCGGGATGAATTTTCAAACAGTTCAAAACGTTTTAGCCAATAACGCAATCGGGGCTGACCCCAATTTTCAAAGAGGCATTATTTTAATCAATCATTTGTTTGTGTTTATTTTGCCAAGTTTACTGACGGCATGGGTTGTCGCAAAACGTAAATGGTTTGTTTTGTTGAAATTGGATAAACAACCGATATTAGAAATGTTGAGTTGGGGCATTTTGTGGTTCGTCGTGAGTGCGCCTTTGGTACAATTTGCGTATAAAATCAATATGAAAATCCCGCTTCCTGCTTGGATGAAAATCATGGAGAAAAGTAATGATGACCTACTGAAAAGTATTTTGAATGTTGATACGCCGCTACAAATGCTTGCGGTAGTGTTTTTGGTGGCGGTCATTCCTGGAATGGGGGAAGAAATGTTGTTTAGAGGCACCGTTCAACAGCAATTTGCTCGAATGATTAAAAATCCGCATATTGCGATTTGGTTATCGGCGGCTTTTTTTAGTGCAATTCATTTTCAATTTGAAGGTTTTTTGGCGCGTATGATTTTGGGTGGGCTACTCGGATATTTGTTTTATTGGTCAAACAATTTGTGGGTTCCTGCGATTATCCATTTTTTGAACAATGGATTACAAGTAATTGGCATGTTTGTAATGAAAATCAAACCGACTGATTTAGACAATTATAAAGATATTGGCGTAACTTGGTGGATGGCATTGATTTCCTTGACATTATGTATTGTGATTGGGAATCATATAGCTTCTAATTCCTATTTTGCTGCACAAAAGCAACAAGAATAGCTTAATTTTATCAAATAGTATTAAAAAAAAAGAGGCGGAGAGGGTTGTTTTGTTTTTTTAATTTTTTTTCAGAAAATAAAAAAAACAAAACAACCCTCTCCAAATGGTTTTTATATTTAAAAAGTAAACCTATGAAAATCAAGCAAATAGAGCTATTCAAACTTAATATTCCATTGAAAGAGCCATTTATTATTTCATTGGAAACCATCACGCATGCCGAAAATATTCTCATCAAAATTTGGACAGATACGGGCATTTACGGTCTTGGCGAATGTTCACCTTACAAAACAATCGCTGGTGAAAGTCAAGAAAGTGCTTTCGAGATTGCAAAATTGTTGGCGAAAACCCTCAAAAATACCAATCCATTAGCCATTGAAAATCGGCTTTTTGAATTAGATAAAATTTTAATGGGCAACCGTTGTATTAAAAGTGCTTTTGATATGGCATTGTACGACATTTGCGCGAAAACGGCTCAATTACCCCTTTATGCGTTGCTTGGCGGTGAAAATAATCGCCTCATTCAAACGGATATGACAGTCAGCATTGGAACTCCTAAAACAATGGCTGACAATGCTTTACGCTTTAAAGAAAATGGTTTTGAAGCGATTAAATTGAAAGTTGGGCGCGGTGCGCAAGCTGATATTGAGCGTGTCAAAACCGTTAGAAAAGCGGTTGGAAAAGCGATGCCTTTGCGCATTGATGCAAATCAAGGTTGGACGGAAATGGAAGCAATTGTTGCGTTGCAAGGCATGGCGGAGTTGGATATTGAGCATTGTGAACAACCTGTGCATCATCGAAATCTCAAAGCATTGGCGAATGTGCGCCGAAAAAGTCCGATTCCGATTATGGCTGATGAGGCATTATTTGACCACATTGACGCAATGCAATTGGTTTCCGCAGAAGCGTGTGATTTTTTTAATATCAAATTGACTAAATCTGGTGGTATTTTCAATGCTTTACGTATTATTGCAATTGCTGATGCGTCGGGCATTCCGTCACAGGTGGGTTGTTTTTCGGAAAGTCGGTTGGCGATAACGGCATTAGCGCATTTGGTGATGGCGCGGCGCAATATCGTTCATTTTGATATGGATAGCCCATTAATGTTGTCGGAAGACCCTATTTTGGGCGGCATTGTGTATGAAAAGGGTGGAAAAATCATTTTGCCCGAAACAATTGGCATTGGCGCAGATATATCTGAGGATTATTTGAAAACTTTAAAACATTGCATTATTTAAGTAATTTTGCCACGAACTTACACAAATTATTTGAGAAAATTCGTGTAATTCGTGGCAAAATTACTGTTTGAATATTAATTTATATCAAATTACAAAAATATAACAATCGTCATTACGCAAAAAGGCACAAATGAACAGGGAATACTTCATGAAAGCAGGATATGCTTTTTAACCACAATACAGATAATAAAGATACAAAGAAAAAGGATCAAGCGAGAATAACCCTAGAAATATGAGTACACCGAATTGCTACCAATATGATAATAAAACAAACATAATCTTGAATTTTTGTGATTCTCTATGCAGCTCTTCTGTGGATTATGCGATTCCGTATGGTCTCAAATCTCTTTGCCGAGACAGTCCGTATCGTTC
>JBEEMZ010000174.1:0-10490 GCA_041192405.1 Bacteroidota bacterium
TTGTGAATGTCGCAAACCTGGTACGAAAATGATAAATGATGCAATTTTGAAATATGATATTGACGCTTCGCAATCGTATATGATAGGCGACGCGCAACGCGACATCACCGCAGGCACGAGCGCGGGCGTAACGACGGTTCATATCAATAATGGTAAAGAATCGGTTGAAAATGCGCATTTTACCTTTCCAAATTTGTTGAAAGCGGCTGAGTTTATTGCAAATTTATAACCTTTTGTTGATAAAATTGAATTAATTTTTTACTTTCATTTTCCCAATTGAAAATTTTTGCCGCCTTTAAAGCATTGGTTTTTAATTGATTATAATAATCAGCATCATTCGACAAATGTTGTAATGCATGTACAATTGCGTTTACAGATAATTCATCAATGAGTTCCGCAACAGGATGTTTTAAACAAATTTTTTCATATTCTGGAAAACGCATCGTAATTTGCGGAACGCCATGTTGCATATAATCAAAAAATTTGTTTGCCAAAGAGTAATAATAACTCAAACTTTTATTGTCTAATAAATTCAAACCAATTGTTGCTTGCGCCGTCAGTTGAGGTAAATCTTTTGGCGCGATGAAGCCAAGAAATTTTACTTTATGCGTTAAGCCTTGATTATCAACTTGTTGCCTCAATAATTGACTTAAATCGCCTTCTCCTGCTAACCACAAAGTAGCACCTTCAATTTGCTGCATCGCCTCAATCGCCGATTCTAAACCTCGTCCTGCATTCAATGCGCCTTGATATAAAATAATTTTATTATTCAAATCAGGTTGATAATGAATCGTTTGTTGAAGTGGAACATTCTGAATCACCGCATACGGAACGCCATATCGTTTTTCAAAAAGGTCTGCTAAACAAGAGCCAACCGTATAACAATATTTGATTTTTGGCAATACGAAATCTGCGATTTTCTCCCAAGCATGTTTTGTAAAAGGTCGTCCAATCAATTCTGGCACTTCTGTAAAGTATTCATGTGCATCATAAATACAAACTTTATGTTTCAATTTTGAAACCAAATAGCAAGGCAAAATCGTATCTAAATCAATCCCACAAACCATATCAAACCGATTTTTTAGTAAGAAAAAAAATAATCTGATATTGTATTCTGCATAGAATAATTTGCCTTTTTGAAACCAAATTTTTAAACGATATTGTGTAAATAATTGATTTACAATGGGTTTTGAATGTGGTAAAACGCGACCAACCAGATAAACTTCGTAATGAGCCGCAAGTGCAGTGCAAATGCGTATCATGCGTTGGTCATGATTTAAATCGTTGGTGACTGTGAAAATAATTTTTTTAAACACTTTTTATTTATTTTTGCGAACACATATGGACATGGGAGACATAGATGTTGATACTTGCGAACAGATATGTACATAGAAGACATAGAATATTAATACTCGTATCCTATTGATTATCAACATTCTATGTCTCCAATGTACATATGTGTTCGCAATTTTAAAAGGCAATTTTTAGAGTTATTTCTTCAGTTCCGCGCTTGACAACGACCGTACTTTCTTGCCCTTTTTGGAATTTCCCAAGCGCGTCCATATATTTATAAACATCATCCACCTTATGCTCGCCCATTTGAACAATGATGTCACCCACTTTAATCCCCGCTTTTTCAGCAGGTTTTCCTGTGGTTACGCCATCCACTTTCATGCCTTTGCCATCAAAAGCATAGTCAGGCATCAGCCCAAGCGTCACTTTGAACGAACGACCCGTAGTATTTTGTTGGCGCGTCGGTGTAAAATCAGGTTTCGGAAAAGTGCAAGTTCCATCTACAATTTTAATAATATATTCCAAAACACGCGCTTCTCCTGCATAATTAATCCATTCAATATCATCGGTTGGCTTATGATATTCGGAATGTTGCCCCGTGAAAAAGCCCAAAACAGGCACGTTTTTCAAATAAAAAGACGTAAAATCACTCGGGCCCGTGCCAGAACTGTCTGTTTTCACCTTCAAATCCGTCTTCACAACACCCAAAAGCGGTATCCATAGCGGCGATGTGCCAACGCCATGAATCATAATGCCTTTATCATCCCGATAACGACCAATCATATCCATATTAATCATATAACTCATTTTTGCCAAAGGAATCGTTGGCGTTTCGCAAAACCTTTTAGAGCCAATCAATCCTAATTCTTCTCCCGAAAAACAGATAAACAAAAAATTGAATGGTTCTTTTTTCTGATTGTTGACGAAATGACGCGCCAATTCAATCACGCCCGCCGTGCCTGACGCATTGTCATCCGCGCCATTATGAATTTTGCCATGCGGATTGGCATCCAACGAATTACCATCCTCCCCTTTTCCCAAATGATCGTAATGCGCCCCAATTACAATTGTAAATGCTGCATTATTATCCAAATACCCTACAACATTTTGAGAATGCATTTCTGGACTATTGGAATCTTCGCCGCCATGCGGATTTTTACCTTTTTTGAAACTAAATGAGTGAAAATAATCTTTCGTACCTTTGGGTTGCAACCCAATTTTTTTGAATTGTTTGGCAATATAATCTGCCGCTTTTTCGCAACCAACCGTACCTGTGCCGCGCCCTTCCAACGCATCACTTGCAAGATAATTAATATGTTTTTTAATTTTTTTGGTTGAAATTTGCGCATTTGCGTGAATGCATAAGGTGCAAGCAATAAGCACACACCAAGTTTGGATTTTTTTCATGTCAATTTTTTAAATGAGTTAGGATTTTATCACTCCGTAGGAAACTCGGCGATTCCTACGAAATGACAAAAGGTTTCTACGGAATGACAAAAAATTCGATATTCATTCGAATATCACAACGCTCAAAAAGTGCCAAATCGCATTCTTTTATCGGCACTTCTACAAAACCAACTTTCCGATAAAGTGCCAAAGCAGGATGCAATTTCCGATTGGAAACCAAATAAAGTGCTCGCACACCTCGCGCCCGTGCGTACTCAATCGCATGTGCACAAAGTGCTTCACCGATTTTCAAGCCTTGAAACGCAGGTTTGACTGCCATTTTGACCAATTCAAGCACTTTTCCGCCCTCTTCTGACAACAAACCACAACAACCTGCCGTCTCGCCATTCACAACCGCGAAAAAAATAGCACCTCCTGTGTTGATAATATTTTCTTCTGGAAAATCTAAAACGCGAATATCTTCTGGCTCCACTTTAAAATATTTGGTAATCCATTCAATATTTAAAGTTTTAAAATCCGCTTTTCGCGCAACATGATACGGGATAATTTCAAAATTGACTTTTGTTTGTACCATCTTTTTAGGATTTAAAATTGGATAATAGGTTACATACCTGACTTACCATATCAGGCGTAACGTCCAAATGAAACACAAATCGAACCGTTTGAACCCCAAAAAGAGAACCTTTTACGCCGCATCCAAGCATTTTTTGCAAAAATTGCGCTCCTGTCATCGGCAATTTGACATCAAAAATAACAATATTGGTTTGAATGGGGCGAATATTTTCAATCATTGGAATCGTAGCCAACACTTTTCCAATCAATTTTGCATGATCATTATCTTTTTTCAATTGTGGAATGTGGTTTTCGAGCGCGTACAAACCCGCCGCCGCCAAATAACCCGCTTGCCGCATACCGCCGCCAAAAGCCTTGCGCATCCGACGCGCTTTTTTGATAAAATCCGTCTCGCCCAGCAAAACAGAACCCACGGGCGCACCCAAACCTTTCGACAAACAGACCGAAATACTATCAAATCGCTTCCCAACTTCGTGCGTAGATTCGCCTGTTTCAACCAATGCATTGAAAATGCGCGCTCCATCTAAATGCAATTTTAACCCACGTCGCCGACATAATGCCGTTATTGGGTCAATTTCGGGCAATGTATAGTAACTTCCGCCCGCTTTATTGCCCGTATTTTCCAAAACGACCAATCGAGTACGCGGCAACCAATCATATTCAGGTTTAATCGCTGCCTCCACTTGCGCCGCCGTGATTTTGCCAAATTGCCCCTGCAATAAATTGACCGCAATGCCCGAATGAAACGCATATCCACCATTTTCATATTGAAAAACGTGTGAACTTTCTTCGCAAATCATCTCATCCATCGGTTGCGTATGCGTTTTGATGGCGATTTGATTCGACATCGTGCCGCTTGGACAATATAAGGCAGCCGCTTTGCCAAACATTTCAGCTACTTTTTTTTCAAGGCGGTTCACCGTCGGGTCTTCTTGAAAAACATCGTCACCCACTTCCGCCGCAAACATCGCTCGAAGCATCCCTTCCGTCGGCTTCGTAACCGTATCAGACATTAAATTAATCATTGTTTTTTGATTTTAGAGGCGTAAAGTTAGAAAAGATTGGTATTTTTAAAAGATTTTTTCCTAAAAGTTTTTATTTCTCCCGAAAAAGAATAAGATTTGCCGCAGGAAAAACAAATCATTTCAACAAACTCCTGATGAGAAACAGATATACATTTTTACTTTCGACCCTTTTGATAATCAACGGGTCTATCACAGTCGCACAAAAAGCGAATTCAATGCTGATTCGCCCAAGCACTTTGCAGGAAAGTCGCCTCAGTGCGCCCAATTTAGTCTATGTTGTGAGCGAGAAAGACCTTGTGAGCGATGCCGAAACCCTTTTTAAAGAAAATAAAGCATATAATGTTACACAATGTCAACCGTTGTGGTTGATTGATTTTTGGGAAAATCCTGCAAATCTGCTGGATGAAGTGCCGTATAACCTCAAATGTGACTTGTTTAAAGCCAATACAAAGCAAATTCAAGGGTTGATGCAGCGTTATACGGAGCGCATCACCACAAATTCGCCTTGGTATTTGTATAATGTGAAACTTTCGGCAACCGTACCGCCGCAAACCATTATGGATGAAATGGGTGCGGCTTCTCAAATTTTTTTCATCAACGGTGTCGTACAACATTTACCCTTGATAACAATGCGTTATATGTATCGCAATAGTTTTCAAGAGATGAGCATCGTTCAAGCAACTGAAGTGATTCGGAAAACCGCAGAAACGAAAGTCCGCGAAATTGTTGACGCACTTGAATCAAGCGGCGAATTGGTGCATCAAAGTAAGGTGGTGAGTATGCAGTCGGGCGCGAATAGTTATGAAGGGGAAGATATTTTGGAAGTCGCTTTGCGGTTCAAAAAAGGGACGGATTTGGATAAGATTGCTCGTTTTATTACCGAACATGGGGGTATTATTGAGGAAAAACAGATTCCTGACCATTATTATGTGCAGCTCGCAAGTAGGCAACGGGGTGCAGATATCGTTAAAGCGGCTTTGATTAATTTTCCATTTGTGCAGGCTGTGACGGATTATCCGATTCGCAAGTAACGTAAAATGGGGATTTCGGAATAAATCTATAGCTGCCAAATCCCCATTTTTAAATTAGAAAATTACATTTTCATATATTTCATCCATCGTCAACGTTATATCCAACTGTTTGAATGTAACTGTTTGACTATCTGCCTTGTAATAGGTGGTACGCCAAAGGTTAGAGGATTCTTGATGACGCGTTTCAATCGCAATTTTTTTGGGATTAACAAGCACGTACTCCTGAAAAGATGGAATTAATTGATACAACTCAAATTTTGCGGTTCTATCATAAGTACTGGTTGCTCTTGATAAAACTTCTATCACTAACAGAGGGTTTAATAACAAATCATGCCTATTTTGATAAAATATGGGTTGATCGAAAATGACTAACGCATCAGGATAAACCGCTATATTTTCTGCCTCAACGTATATTTTTTGTTCTCCTAAAACAATGTATTTTTTTCCCGCTTGACGCAACTCGTTTCGCAAAGCACAGGCAATATTCATTGCAATCAGATTATGATTGTATTTAGCGTTCGGCATTTTAATGATTTTTCCGTTATAAAATTCATGTTTTTCCTTAGAACGTTCTTCACGCGCAAGGTATTCGCCCAGTGTATAAGACTTGGGTTGCGGTACAATTAAATTTTTGGCAGGAGCCGTTGAACCATTCATTTTATGCAATTTTTTTACAAAGATAAGGTAATAAATGAATTATTAGCCGCTTTTTTAAACTTCTGGAGCTAATCGGACTACTAAACCATCCAAATTATCTGTCATTTTGATTTGACAACCAAGCCGACTATTATCCAACACATATAAAGTTTGGTCAAGCATATACCATTCATCATCAGTCGGTTCGGGCAGATGATGACCACTTTCCAAGTAACAATGGCACGACGCGCATAATGCCATGCCGCCACAAGTGCCTTCTACGGGCAATTCATAACTTTTACAAATTTCCATCAAGTTGAATGCCATATCCGTTGGCACTTCTAAAAGATGTGGCGTATCATTGCGGTCAATGACTGTGATATTTATCATGTTGATAATCAATGAGTTATAAACCATCAATCCCTGTGACAGTCGTATATTTAAAAGATAATTTTTTATTCGGATGCACGATTTTAAACGCCGATTGAACCATCATCGTTGCCTCGTGGAAACCACATAGAATTAATTTCAATTTTCCTGCATACGTATTGATGTCCCCAATCGCAAAAATCCCGTGAACATTTGTCCGATAATCGAATGTATCTACTTCAATTGCATTTTTATCAATGTTCAAACCCCAATTTCCAATGGGACCCAATTTAGGCGAAAGCCCAAATAAAGGCACAAAATGATCGGTTTCGCGTCGGATTTGACCCAATTTATCATGTTTAATGACCACTTCTTGCAATTTGCCATTGCCACTCAAACCAACGACCTCCGCTTGCGTCACTACTTTGATGCGTCCTTGTTCCTTCAAGTGCATCACTTTTTCAACCGAATCTAACGCCCCTCGAAACTCTGAACGCCGATGAATCATCGTCACTTCTTGCGCCACATCTGCCAAAAATATCGTCCAATCTAATGCAGAATCACCGCCTCCAGCAATCACAACCCGCTTATTTCGATAAAATTCGGGGTCTTTGATGATATATTCAACGCCTTTGTCCTCAAAATCGGTAATATTCGCAATCGGCGGTTTGCGCGGCTCGAAACATCCCAATCCGCCCGCAATCGCAATCACAGGCGCGATGATTTCCGTACCTTTGATTGTGGTGAGTTTGAAACGACCGTCTGCCAACTTTTCAATAGATTCCGCCCGTTCGCCGAGCGTGAAAGTCGGTTTAAATGGCGCAATTTGTTCCATTAAGTTCTTCACCAAATCGCCCGCAAGCACTGATGGATAACCAGGAATGTCATAAATGGGCTTTTTAGGATAAATTTCGGTCAATTGACCGCCTGATTGCGGCAATGAATCTATCAAATGACAACGCAATTTGAGTAAACCCGCCTCAAAAACAGTGAACAAACCAACGGGGCCTGCTCCGATAATTAAAATATCTGTTTGAATCATTTTAAAAGATTTTGATGGTTTATTAAATTAGGAATAAATGGATTTTAAACAATTAAGGACAACCTATCTGTATAAATAATTGATTTTTAACTTATTATAGCGAATGGAGGATTTAAAATCCTCCGTTCACTATTGTCATTTATTTAACGGAATTCGTTGAAATGCCTTCCTTCTTAATGCTAATAAACACGCTTATTTTTGGTGCAAAAATAACAATTATTTTACTTTTGAATTTAAAAAAGGAGCAAAAGATTTTAATCTTTTACTCCTTTGGTTGCATAACAAGCCCCGAAGTTCGTTATTTGCGTTTCGGCTTCTCATCATCCTTAATATCAAAAATCTCCGATGATGTTTCTATTTTTTCCATTTTTTTAGACGTTGGATTTGGACTAAACCAACTCGAAGCCGCTTTTTCAGGTACAGGTTTGGGTTCTGATTTCGGCGAATTCGTTTTAGTACTCGAAGCATCATCTGGAATATTGTAAATATTCGGTTGTGTCTCCGTGCGTTGCACACTTTGACGTTCCATTCGATCCATCATACTACCCGATTCGCGCCAAAAATCACTTATCATGGGTTTCAAACCCGCAAAAATACCTTGCGCTTGCGCGGGCAATTTTCGCAAATACGGTAATGAATGCGATTGCCCCGCCGTTTGAGCACTGATAAAACCAGTACTTTCGCCAAACCAAACCATAACACTATACATGGTCATAAAGCCAAGCGATAAAAACACGCCTCCAATGAGTTGATTTAAAATATTAATGCGCACCATTTGAAGTACGCCTGTCATCGCATCTGCCACAAAACGAATGATATACATACCAAGAAAAAAGGTTATAATAAATCCCAGCACTAATATCAATGGATTCTTTACATGAAAACCCGTTTCAATAAATCGGGTCATGGCAGGCGAAAATTTGATGGCGAGCATCAATCCAATCGCATAGGATAAAAACGAAAAAACCGTTTTGATAATCCCATCCGAAAACCCTAAGTAGAAACCGTATAGGGCAACTAACAATAATACGACATCTATTGACATGGTAATTGACTTTTAACGGGTTGGTTTGGTAGTTTGGTTGCGGAATATGAAAATTTTAACTAAAATCTATTTCCGTATTATCGCCAATATTTAGACTTTGACGCGCTCCCCGAATCGCCGTATCGTTGCCAATAATGGAACGTTCCAACATCACTCCTTCCAATTGCGCAAAACTCCCAATAATCGAATTTTTCAAAATCGAAGATTGGATGACTGCCCCCTCCCCTATCGTCACATACGGGCCAATAATCGAATCCGTAATCTGACAACTGTGGTGAATGCTGACAGGATGCACTATAATGGTGTTATCGAACGGCGGCAAATCTACATTATATAACCCTTGTTTCTCTAATAAAGTTTTGTTTGTATCTAATAAAATCTCTTTTTTCCCACAATCGAACCATGTCGCCACTTGAACCGCCCCAATTTTGACTCCTTGCTGTACCAATTGTGTCAAAGCATCTGCTAATTGGAATTCGCCACGTGACCTGCGATTATTGACAATGTTATCATCTAAAATCTCAATCAATTCTTTAACCTCTGATATTTTGTATAAACCAACTAATGCCAAATTTGATTTTGGAATTTTAGGTTTTTCAACGACTTTACGCACTTGTTGCGCATCGTCCAACTCCACAACCCCAAATTCTCGCGGGTCAGCCACTTCTTTAACCCCCAACCAAGATTGTTTCTTTTTCAAATGCGTTTTCAAGTCCATTTCAAAAACGGTATCGCCCAAAACGATTAAAATTTCTTTACAACGTGTCAATTCATGTCGGGCAGTCCAAATAGCATGCCCTAAACCGTCTCGAACCGATTGTTCAACAAACGTTTTTTTGAGATTGGGATACGCTGTTTCAACAAAATGTTGTATTTTTTCGCCCAAATAGCCTATTACAAACACAAAGTCATGCACACCTGCATCAATCAGCGCGTCAATAATAAAGGCAATAATGGGTTTGCCAGCCACAGGAATTAACGGTTTGGGTTGCGTATAAGTGTGCGGGCGCAATCGCGTACCGACTCCTGCAACGGGTATAATAGCTTTCATGCAAGAAAAATGGTATTGATTTGGTGTTAGTTAGTTAGTTAAAGCACTGATAATCAAGAGTTTAACTAACTAATGTATAAAGCACTAAATCAATAGGGAAAAAGCGCGCCTGAAAAAGGGGGCTGAGATAGGTAAATTTGATTTTTGATTTTTTTTGCAAAAAAAATCAAAAATCAAATTTACCTATCTCAGGTGGGTCTTTTTTTCCCTATTTGTTTAGTGCTTCATGCCTTAGCTAACCAATTAGCTAAAAAACACACAAAGATTGCGTCAATTTTTAACATTCACGCCATCTTTTTGATTATTGTTTTTTAAAATCTCCATTTTTCCACGCTTTGAAAAATTCACCCCAAGCAGATGGACTAAAAATATTCATTGGTGGCGTTTGACCGTAGTAATAATAGGTCTTGGCTTGCTGCCGCAAATACATCGAACCTGTTTCGCGTCCATCATGTGGCACCACTTCTTTTATTTTGTCTAAACTCTCCTTAGCCAAATTTTCCATCGCCCGACGCTGCATTTCATCATGTACGTCCATGGCTAAAAACTCTGTTTTCAATCTATCTCGATTGGGCCAAGGGAAAATCACTGCTTCTGCCAACAAAATCGTATCTCGACTCATGATTTGAACCAATGAATAACGGTCATCTTGCAACGTATCAGGCACTTTGAAATCTACTTTCATGAAACCTACCGCCGAAAAACTCACTTTTTCTCCGCGTTCCGCAACGATGGAGAAAAATCCGTTCAAACCCGAAGTCGTTCCAACGTGACGATTCGCAATATACACATTCGCAAACGGCACAGGCACCATTTGACTATTTTCATCCGTCACGATGACTCCCGAAAATTGAATGACATGTTTTTTTTCACGCGGTTGCTCTTGTGCGCTCGCAAATGTTCCCATCAAAAAAGTTAGCAATAAGCCAATGATAAAGCGATATTTCATTATATATGTAAGTAATTAATTTACAGTTTAAATGATGAATGATGGATTACATCAAACATTTTCAAAATC
>JBEEMZ010000175.1:0-10397 GCA_041192405.1 Bacteroidota bacterium
AAATCGTTAACCATGCTACATTGAGTGAACTGGGCTCACTCGTGATTGGGAAAAAACTAAGCCATGAAAAGACCGCTAACGGACCCGCAGCCATGCCCATAAATACGCGTCGTTTACCAAATTTAGATTTGCTTTTATCCGAAATATTCGCTATATAAGGGTCAATTAAAGCATCGAATAATCGTCCGCCGCCACTTATCAAACCTAAAAGCGTGATGCCGAAAACGGCAGTTTGCGGGATGAAGGTCGGGAAAATATTGGATTGACCGCGTGTTTCAGGTGGCATGTAGAAATAGGGGAGGAGGCTGCTAATGCCATAACTCGCTAATGACCAGCCCAGTTGCCCCATTGCGTAAATCCAGATGACTTTAAGTGGCAGTCGCGTTGGATTCAAATTATCATTCATGATGTTGAGTTGTTTAAAATATAAATGTATTTAAAACAATTTTTGCCACAAATTACACTACTGAATTGTTAAAGTTGTAATATGTTTTTTTTCCGCCGATTTTCGCAGCAAAAGAGTCCAAAAGAAAATCTGCGAGAATCTGCGAGAAAATCTTCGGGAAAAAATAGATTGATAATCCATTATTTACATCTTAAATCTTTAACAACTCAGTAGTGTAATTTGTGGCAAAAAAATTGTTTTAATACATTTCGTATTTCAATAATCGGCATTCAATGGGACCATTCCACAATGGAATCCGCGAAGATGGGCGCAATCCCACATGTTTTATCGCCTCCGCATTCCCAGAAAGCATCCAAATTTGCCAACCTTTCCAATTCTTTTTAAACGCATCGCCCATATCTTTGTAAAACTGATTGACATCTTCCAATTTCAATCGCTCATCATACGGCGGGTTCAAAATCAACATGCCTTTGGTTCCATTTGGCACTTGTTTGAAAAAATCTTTGCGTTCCATCTTAATTTTACCTGTCAAAGTTGCCGCTTCTACATTGCGTTCCGTCACCCGAATCGCTTGAAAACTGATGTCTGAACCGATAAATTGATGATTATATTCCGTGTGAATCTTGTTTTTAGCCGTTTTCAACACATCTTCCCATAACGTTGCATCAAAATCCACCCATTTTTTAAAACAAAAATAGTCTCGACCCAATTGCGGCGGCATATTATAAGCCATCAAAGCGGCTTCGGTCAAAAAAGTACCTGAACCACACATGGCATCCATCAAATCGCAATCTTTTTGCCATTTCGCAAGTGTCAAAATGCCTGCTGCTAACACTTCATTGACAGGAGCTTCCAGCGCATCCACTCGATAGCCGCGTTTATGCAACGACTCCCCACTCGAATCCAATAAAACGGTCACTTGGTCTTCCAAAATGTGAATACTGACCGCCAAATCTGGATTAATCGTATTAACATTTGGTCGTTTGTAAAATTTTTCCCTAAATTGATCTACAATTGCATCTTTTGTCTTTAATGCTGCGTATTGCGAATGTGTAAAATAGTTGGAGTGCACAACGGCATCTACAGACAACGTTTGACGCACGGTCATGTATTGAGACCAGTCAATTTCTTTCATTTTGGTATAAAACGCACTTTCATGACGGGCGCGAAAGGTCGCAATTGGGGTCAAAACTCGAATTGCAGTGCGTAATTCAAGGTTGCAACGATATAATAATCGTTTATCGCCTTCAAATTCGACTGCCCGACGGATGATCTGAATGTGCTGTCCGCCTAATTGAGCGATTTCTTCTGCTAAGACTTGCTCTAATCCTTGAAACGTTTTGACGATGATTTTCATAAAACGAGAATGGGTAATGATGATATGATGTATTATGAATGATGAATGATAAATGATATAGGATGAATTTGTAAACTATTCATAATCAATATTTTGCAAATTCATCATTTATGATTCATTATTTATCATTTATTCTTGAAACCGCCGCAAAGATACAATTTGGATAATACCGTGTTGATTGAAGGTTGTGTTTTGGTGTAAAAAAAAACGTTTTTTATCGTTTTTAGTGGCTTAACAATTTAATTACACAAATTTTTAATTACATTAATGTAATTTGTAACATATTTTAGGTAGTCACGATTCTTAGAAGGCTCGTTTTGGATTTTCAGCAAAAAAATGTGACGGTTTTTTATAAATATAACATTTTTTTGTTTTTTGTATTCACAATAAAAACAAAATATTAGAAATTGCAATAAAAAATATATTTTAAAATACCATTTTAAAGGGCGTACACTCTTTACAAATATAGAAATATCAATTACCTTTGTACCCGTAAACGGTTATTGGCTTCCCCTCCCGCCCTATAAACGTTTCCATTAAAGCAAAAAAAAGGGCATTGCCCGACCGATTTAAAACAAATTTATAATCCTAATCCCCCTCTTGAATAAGTCTTTCCATTGAAAAAGGCTGCGCTGTCGTCGTTTGCCATGAATTATACGAATTTTTACAAACAATTTGTAAAATTGGTACAATTCATGGCAACACAAATCCTATGATTTATTTTAAATTTTAACTATATATGAGAATGAAGACGAATGATAACCGATCGAACTACACAGGCTTCTCTAACTTGTTGCAAAATGCAGTTGCTCAATGGCAAATGCTTTTTTGCAATGCTACAACGGTTCATGAGTATTGTCATTTGTATCGAAGGTAATATACATTTCTGATTTCGGATGGCTGATTTCGGAAGGTAGATGGTTGGATTGACGGATAAAAGATTGATTCCGAAATCCAAAAATCCACCTTCAAAAATCGTAAAGTATTGATTTTCAAACACTTGTTGTTTGAAAATGCTACCTTTTTATTTTCAAAAAAATAGGAAACATATTTCTAAACGATTCATGCTATGAATAGAATCCTTGACAATATTTATTTTTACTTTATAGGACAACAACCGATTCGTAAAACCATGCTCAATTTGAATCCCCTCAGTTGGCTTTTTGCCAATGATTTCAAGCGTTGCGATGTTGCTATCGCCCCAAATTTGTTTCATATTAAACCGTCTCATAAGCCCATGCGCCTTTTTGCTACGACCTGTTTTGCATGGATATTGACTGCACAAACTGTTGCTGCTCAATGTTCTACGTTTTATCAATTTAAAAATCCGACGCTCTTATCTGGCTCTGCTGGACAAGTTGGGGCGGTGTATAAATTCTCCAATGTTGCTTCTGGAACGGATGCGCATGCGGAGATTGTGACGATGAATAATGCAACGTTGGTAAATGCAGACGTATCGAATCCGCCGGGATATGATGCGGCTTGGCAGCCTGTGGTAGCGGCAACAAGTGGTGGTTACATTGATTGGAAGATTACGTTTAAACAACTCAATACAAGTACAGATATAACGGTTAACTGTGTTTCGTCAACGGCGGTAGGTCTCGACGGAGACGGGGTCGCCATGCAGGAATATGTGCAGACGACAGGACAGACGGGGAGTTTCACGGCACTCGGCTCTACGGTTGGTGTGACGAATCCGACGGTGGGAACCGTCAAAGCAATAGGACAATTAGGCAATGGCGGTGCGCTCAGTACGACGCAACGTGCTTTGTTATTTCAAGCAGATTTTGCAAATACGGCAACGATTGCTTGGCGAACAGGTGTTACCAGTGCGACAGATGCTGGGGGTGTCCCTTTTTGTTTTTATTTTGCGCCTTTGGTGACGTGCGATAACGTAACCGATGCAGGACAAATTTCGGGCAACCAGAGCATTTGTGCCAATGGTCAACCAACGATTTTGCAAAATAGCACGGTTGCAACAGGTGGTTCTGGAAATTTAGAATATCAGTGGGTAAAAAATACAGCGGGTTTGACTTCTTACGCGTTGGCGAATGCAGCGCAATGGTCGGCTATTTCTGCGGAGACTTCGAGTAGTTACACACCGCCTACCTTGACGACAACAACGGCGTATGTGCGATTAGCGCGGCGAGTCGGCTGCTCCAATGCCGATTGGCAACCGTCCAATGTGGCGGTTATTACGGTTTCTGGAACGGTGAATGTGCGCATCAATCGCCCGACTTCGATTCTTTGTAAACAATTAGACTTTACGATTTCTGCCACAACAGGTGGTTTGACTTATAACTGGGATTTTGGTGCAAGCGCGGAACCAAGAACGGCAACAGGTAAAGGACCTATTTCGGTTACTTATGGTGATTGTTCGGAACATCCGATTCGTTTAACGGTGACAACGGCGAGTTGTACCATCGTTTTGCGCGATACGCTTTCAACGACCGATACTCAAATTCCATCTATTGTTGGCGTGCCTGCCGATGCGAATGTGCTTTGTAATGAGGTTCCGATTGCTCCAACTTTATCAGCGTTTGATAATTGTGGTACGCCAGCTATTGAATTTACAGAACAATCCAATAAAACCACCAATGGTAGTTGTACGGACAACAATTATACGCTGCGCCGTGTGTGGAAAGCGACAGACCTTTGTGGCAACATTGAATTTAAAACTCAATTCATTCGCGTAAGCGATACGGGACATATTTGCCTTGCGAACACGGGCATTATCGGCGGTAAAGTTTTTGTTGATGACAATTTCAACGGCGCGGATGATGAAGGTGGCAAAGGTGTTGCAGGCGTGACGGTTGCGATTTACGAAGCAACGGCATCGGGTTCTGGCTTAGTCAGCACGACGACAAGTAGTGCAGAAGGTTATTATCAGTTTGCGGGCATGACTCCCAATAAAACCTATCGTTTGGAATTCACTGTGCCGACGGGTAAGAAACCGGGCGGTAAAGGCATTCATTCGGGCACATTGGTTCAATTTACTACGACAGGCAGTTGTTCCAATGATTTAGGTATTGGCGATTTGAGCCGATATTGCGAAGCCGCGCCTTCGTTAATTTTGCCATGTTATAGTTTCGGTAGCGCGGAAGGCAATAAAACAGATGCCTTAGTTTCGTTCCCCGTCAATAATAATGCGACAGCAGCAGGGGATGGTTTGATAAGCGGGTCGGTTCGTCACTTGGCGACTTATGAACAAATCGGGGCAACCTTCGGAGTTGCTTACAAGAAAAATACGGGTGATATTTATGCTTCTGCGTTTGTGAAGCGTCACTCGGGTTTGGGCCCAGGCGGTACGGGCGCGATTTATAAAGTGAATATCAATGGTATTACGCCGCCGACGGTTTGGGCTGATATGAACGCGCTTTTCGGTCCAAACACAACGGGTCCGAATCCGCATGCTTTCGGTAATACCGTCACTTGCCCTGACCCTGGTACAGGTGTCAGTAATTTTGCCTGTTGGTTCAATGATGTGGATGCTTATGATGCGGTGGGCAAAACGGGCATTGGAGATATCGACATCAGCGATGATGGCGAGAAACTTTATGTTTTAAACGCTTATAATAAAAAATTATATGAGTTGGCAACGGATAATCCAAGTTCAGTGACTTCACGGATTTGGAATTTTCCTGTTGGTTCGGTTTCGCCTTCATGTAGTGCGGGTGCGGGCAATGTTCCAAATAGTGTTCGTCCATTTGCCGTGAAATATTATAAAGGCAAAGTATATGTTGGGGCGAGTTGCGAATTGGGGACTGTCTTTGGCACGGGCGGCGGTGCGCGGATTTATGTGTTTGAGTTGAACCCGAATACGGGTACTTGGAGACAAGTGTTAAGCTCAAATATGCAACGTGGGGGTAGTTCCAATTCAGCCTATTGGTTTCCTTGGGGACCGTATGTAGATCCAGATGTGAGTGCGTATGCGTATGTGAATAACGTGCATTTATTGTTTTCAGATATTGAATTTGATGGGAATGATATGATTATTGGTTTGCGCGACATGTCAGGCGACCAATTTGGTCACATGGCGGGTAAGCCGATTGCAAGCGACCAAACCTTGATTTCGTATGAAGCGCAAGGGGATATTTTCAGAGCTGCGTTCAATCCGAATACGGGGACGTATATGATGGAAATCAATGGTACAAGTGGCGGGGTGACAACAGCAGGGGCGAATAGTGGTTATGGTTTGCCTTCAAATGGAACGGCAGGACAATATTATTATGGAAATCGTACCAATATTACACCGAATGCAAGTTTTGGAACGTTGGCGGTGCTTCCGAGCAAAGACCGTATTTACACACCTGGTTATGACTTTTTGTCGGTTTATTCGCAGGGTGTTTTTGCATTGGACAATAACACAGGTGCAAGGGTCGAAAATTATAATTTGATTCCAAATACAACCGCTTCGGGTCAATTTGGTAAAGCGAATGGATTTGGCGATTTGGAAGTGGGTTGCGCGGATGCACCCAATGAAATTGGCAATTATGTTTGGAAAGATACGAATGGTAACGGTGTTCAAGACCCGAATGAAGTAGGATTAGCGGGTATCAAAGTAACCTTATATAATGCTGCTTGTGATTCATTGGCAACGGTGACAACGGATGCCAATGGTCAATATTATTTTAATAATAATGTTTTAAATGGTGCTTATTTGTTGCCAAATACCAATTATTATATTGTTTTTGGTACGAGTAACCAATTTAATAATGGATTTTTGTTTGATAGTTTAAGTGTTACGACGGCGAATAATGCGACAGGTGATAATGCAGATGAGATTGATTCAGACGGCGCGACAACGGGTGGTGCAACCTGTTTCAATGGAAAGCCATTTATCGCCGTCACAACAGGCGGGCCTGGAACCATGCAACATAATTATGACATTGGTTTCACGACTTGCCCTTCGCCAACGTTGGTTAATTTGCCATTGAGCGCGTCGGTAAGATGTGATTCTGTGCCTGTGCCAGCGAATGTACGCGCTACTTCTGTATGTGATAATAATGTGAGTTTAGTTTATACTCAAACTCGAACCAATGGTGTTTGTTCAAATCGTTACACCTTGACACGCAAATGGGTTGCAACCGACCGTAACAATCGTATAACGACAGGGATTCAAGTTTTAACAGTGTTGGATACCATGCCGCCTGTGATTTTGGACGTGCCTGCAAATGTAACGGTTCGTTGCGATAGCGTTCCTGTTGCACCGACTTTGGTATCAACGGATTGTGGAGCGAATCCAGCGATTGTTTATACACAGGCTTCTACGAAAACGAATAACAATTCTTGCTACGACCAAAATTATGTAATCACGCGTAAATGGGTTGCAACAGACGCTTGTGGCTTGATTACCACGAAGATACAAATTATAACGGTTTTAGATACGATTGACCCAATTTTGACTATTCCTGCGGATGTAACCGTAAATTGTGATGTAATCCCAGCCGTTGGTACACCGATTTTCACAGATAATTGTGGTGTCAACGCAACGGCGCGTTTTACGCAACGATATTCAAGTTGCGATAATACGAATTTGCAACCGAATGCAGGTTTTGAACAAACCAATGGTCAATCCTTCAATAATACCTTTGAAGGTTATCCTGCGCGGACGTTGCAAAACAATTCTACAACGGTTCCAGGTTGGGGTATGGGTTACACTTGTCCGAATAACAATTGTGGTGCGGGAATGTGGGTTTATGACAACAATAATACGATTAATAATCCAGAAGGAGACCGATTTATTTGGCTTGGTGGTACTTTGGGCGGTTATTGCACAGTCAGCAAGACTGCTTTAAGTTTAGGTCGGAACGAATGTCTTGAAATCTGTTTTGATGCAGCTGCATGGACAACAAGTGCGAATAGTCCAACGCCCGTTGCTCAAGCCCCATCGTATGTGACGATTGAAATCGAACGAAATGGGGTTTATTACGCAACGATTTATGGACAATGGTTGCCGACAAGCCAATCATTTTCAAATTTGAATTGGCAAAAAGTCTGTTATACATGGAATGCGCCGAGCGCGGGTACGTATAAATTTTATATCACAGCAGACAATAATGTAACGCAGAATCCAAATGCAGGGATGGCTTTGGATAATGTGGTTGCGCGCAAATGTTGTAGTTCAAATCCGACTCCGCCTGCGGCATGTGCTGATTATCAAATCTTTAGAACATGGTCTATTGCGGATAAGTGCGGCAATACAGTAGTTCGGACACAGACGATTACTGTAAAAGATACAACGCGCCCTATTTTGACGGGTGTACCTGCGGATGTAACGGTTGCGGGCACGTTGCCCGATATACCTGTGATTGGTGCGGGCGGGGTTCAGTCAACAGATAATTGCGACCCAAATCCGCGTATTACGTTTACACAAACGAACGATTCAGGCTGTGTGTACCATGTCTATCGGACTTGGACGGCAACAGATACTTGTGGCAATAAAGATACAAAAACGCAAGTCATCACGGTCAATACAGGGACGGCGGATGCTGGCGTATTAGCGATTGCCAATGGAACCGTTTGTTTACCAAATGGAATCGTTTCAGCGACTCAAACGACGAATCCAACGTTGCCAAGTGGTTATGTTATCAATTATTTATTGACGGATAGTTTAGGATTAATTTTGCAGACAGGCAATGTGCCGTCTTTTTCAGTAGCGACACCAGGTTTCTACCGACTCTATGGATTTGTTTATAACAATAATCCTGCGGATGGTAACTATTTCAATATCAATTTAATACGAACTGGAACGACGCGAATTTCTGATTTGAATATATTAGCAAATGGCAAATGTATTCTTGTTTCTGGCACCAGTGCGGATGCGCGTGTGAAATGGTGTAATGGTTCCATTGGAGATTTCGTTTGGGAAGATTTAGATGGAGATGGGGTTCAAGATGCAAATGAGCCAGGTATTGGCGGTGTTCGGGTTGAATTGACGGGTACGGATGTCAATGGCAATCCTGTAACGCGCACTGTGACTACCAATGCAGATGGCAGTTATGAGATAACTAATTTATTACCAGGCACTTATGTCGTTAAGTTTGTAAGTCCAACGGGTTATGTATTTACGTATGCAAATCAAGGCAGTGACGATGCAAAGGATTCAGATGCGGATAGAACAACAGGTCAAGTAACCGTTGTTTTGGCTTCGGGCGAGAACAATCGCACGATTGACGCAGGTTTGATTAATGCTGCAAATACCAAAATTGGAGATTATGTGTGGGAAGATTTGAATGGCAATGGCATTCAAGATGCGAATGAACCAGGTATTCCGACCGTGACCGTTAAATTAACAGGTCGCACAGGCAATGGAACGGCAGTGACTTTGACGACAACGACGGATGCGAATGGTAAATACTTATTTGAAAGCCTTATACCAGGCGATTATACCATCACATTTGTTCGACCTTCTGGTTTCGGTTTTACGTCGCAGGATAGAGGTGGTGACGACGGAAAGGATTCAGACGCAGACCAGACAACTGGGGAAACCATAAGTGAATCCTTAGTATCAGGCGAGACGAATTTGACGTATGATGCAGGTTTGGTTCGTTCTACGACGCTTGGAGACTTAGCGTTTTTGGATTGTAACAACAATGGCATGCAAGATGGGGGAGAAGCGGGTTTAGAAAACGTAACTATTACTTTATCAGGCGTTGATGGTGCGGGTAATCGTATAACGCGCACGACGACGACAAATGCTTCTGGTTTATATCAATTCAGCAATGTGCTTCCTGGTCGGTATGTATTAACGTTTGGAATGCCAACGGGGATTAACAATTTAGTTTTTGCGCCTCGAAACGCGGGTACGAACCGCGCCTTAGATAGCGATGTTGACAATACGGGTAAAACGGATTCGATTACGATATGGAGTGGTGTTTCGAATGATAGTATTGACGCAGGTTTTAGAGATGTAACGCCCCCTTTAGTGGTTCGCCCTGCGACTGATACGATTGTTGAATGTGATGGTACAGGGAATCGGGTTGCATTAGCAGCATGGTTAGCGAATCATGGTGGCGCAACGGTTCAAGATAACCGTTCTGCAACCGTGACTTGGACGAATGACTTTTCTGTTTTAACAGATAGTTGTGGAGAGACTGGTGTTGCAAGCGTTACATTTACAGCTTTGGACGATTGCAGCAATCGCATTCAAACGACAGCAACTTTTAGAATTCGGGATACGACGGCTCCTAACATTACAGTTGTGCCGCGAGATACGACAATTGAATGTGCTGCGAATTTGGCAGCAACCATTCAAAGATGGTTGGATGGTGCATCTGGTGGTGTAGCAACAGATAATTGTAGTGTAGTTCGTTGGACGAATAACTATAGTGGCATTACTGCGGCTGCTTGCGGCGCGACAGGTGAAGCAACGATAACATTTACAGCAACGGACGATTGCGGCAATACTAAAACAGCTATTGCAAAATTAACGGTTCGAGATACACAAAAGCCCGTTTTGACGCAAGTTGCGGCGGATGTTACAGTATCGTGCAGTGAAATTCCAGCAGTAAGTGCGCCAAGAGCAACTGACAACTGTGACAATAACGTTGCGATAGCGTATCGCCAAGACACTACTCGAAATGTAGGTGGTTGTGCAGATAGTTATGTATTAGTACGTACTTGGACTGCAAC
>JBEEMZ010000176.1:0-10371 GCA_041192405.1 Bacteroidota bacterium
AACTAACTATCTCACAATTACTAATTTTCCAAAACCGCCTTTAAACAAATCATCCGTTCCTGTATCATACGTTTCGTAAGTAGCACCACTTCGTTTTTTAGCAACAATGCGGTATAAATAAACACCATTTGCCAATTTATCTCCAAATTCATCGGTTCCATCCCATCGAAAATCGGTTCGATGTGTGCCAATTTTCAAATAACCTAATTCTTGTTGTGTAATCTCCCGAACGATTTTGCCACTAACACTCATAATTTGAATTTTAAACAATTCAGGAATCTCTGTCCCTGTCAATGTATAAACAAATTGAGTACTTGTCGAAAATGGATTCGGATAATTTAACACATTCGATAAAGATGATTTTGTAATCACCTTAAAACCAACTTGATAATCCGAAGCACCCGCCCAGTTGCGACTCGCATCTTTTGCTTCAATGCGCAACGTGTAAACACCATCTTTGGCAAATTGAGGACGATATTCGACCATTGCTTGATTATTTTTAGTCAAATCGCTGTCCGCAGGAACAAAACGCAGTTCTGAATTCAGATTAAAAAACAGCTGTTTTTCTGGCTCATTTAAACCCGGTTTTTTCAAATAAAGGCGGAATAAACTCGTATCAGACAACGCTAAAAAACGATTTTCATCCCTCAATGCAATCATAATCGTTGGTTGTGGTGACACAATATCATGATTCAAAATGCGCTGCCCATCAAATGTAACCTCTAATAAAGGGTTTCGGCGATCCAATGCCACATAAAATTGCGTTTGACCAATATTATTGGTATAATTCAACTCTTGAGGGGCATGCTCAGGGTTCACTTCCATATCCACTTTAATTTTATCAGCCAAAAGACGTGAGTCAATAGTGAAATTAGCGACAACAGATTCCCCTTTCGTTAGCGGTTTGAGGCGTGTTCTAAGCGTCGTTCCTCGATTTTGATTATCTGTGTAAGAATACTTAAAGGTCAAACTGTCTGTAATATTGTATGCCCCAATATTTTCTACTGCCATTTCAATGGTCACTTTCGCACCTCTATCAATCGAATCAGCACTTATTTTATAGCTTCGGCTGGCATTTAACGCCACTTCAGGCAACCCTTGATAAAAAATGCGCCAATAATTTAATTGACTGCTCGTTCGATAAGTCGTATCTCGTGCAGACCATTCTAATTGCAAATAAGGATAATTGGCTGCATTAATAGACCTCAGTGATTTTCCGACGATAACATTTGTATCCAAAAGCCGACGCGTAACCCCATCAGGCAATATGCCGTAAATCGCATAACGATTGGTATCTCTTTGCTGCGTGTGCGCCAGATGAAATGCAAGCGAATCCCATCGGGCGGAGGGACCGATGCGTTCAGACCGCATTTTACCTTCATACCAATGTCCTATAATGGTGATAAACGCCTCTAAAGTATCATTAAGGCTACGCGCTAATTGTTCTAAGACCCGACCTTTCCCTTTTTTATAAGCAAAAATATAAGGAAACGTATCTATTACCGTGCGTCGAATGGATTGCGCCCCTTGTGTTTCCAAGTGTCTCAGTAAAGGTTCATCCCATTTGTACGTCTGTTGTGGTGTAAGTTGTATGGTATTTAAAACGACTGTATTATTGTTGGGGATTGAATCTAAAAATCTTAACAAGGCACGCCGTCCCGTCAAACTATCATCTGTGAGTGTATTAAACATAAAGAATTTTAAATGATAATCGGGTCGAATATGCCGTAATCCAACATTATAATAGATTCGCTCCCAAGGGCGCATCGTGACAGAATCTAAAACCCAGACATGTACGGTCGCTTGTTGATTGCCAACGATTTCACCCGCCGAATAACTGCGTCCATAAAAAGCGTTATTATAAAAATATTCAGTAGCAAAACCAGTACTAACTTGATTTTTAACCACCAAAGTCCGCACATCATTCACATATTGAAAATCTCGATTAGGAGTCAAGACCATATTTGCAAATTGGTTATTCCTAAATTGAAAATAGTGAGATTGATTCCAGCCCGTAGAAGATTGTGGCAAGTAAATAAACGAAGCATTTTCCCAAGTATATCCATACGCATCAACACTATCTGGAGAAACACGCCAATAATAAACCGTATTCGCTTGCCATTGCATATCAGGTTGCCATTCTAAAACGCCACCAATGGAATTAATAATCTTTGTTTTTTTACTATTAAATAATGGAGTTGTATCTATTTCTATAAAATAACGTCGTTCTTTGGTTATCGCTTTACTGGTAGATGCTTTTAACACAATTGGCAGTTCATTTACAATTGCAAAAGGTTGAGGATGAATAATTTGTGCACTATTATCGCTGATGTAAACGGTAATTCCCTGTGTACCATTTGTTACCAAATCATTATTATCTTCTGCCATAGCAGGCATTTCGGCGATTAAATGATTAGGATCTACTTTTACATAAATTTGATTTTTACCTAAAGATTCCTTTAACATCGGCAAGCGAAACGTATAAGCTTCACTATACTTGGGCGCAGGCACTTTTGTTTCTAAAAGTAATTTGAGCTGCCCACCTGTTGGCAATAACTGTTTTATCTGAATCCCTAATTCACCTCGATAATAAGTACCAAGGTTATTAATGTTGATTTTCAAATCATAACTATCTAAACGAGTCGTCAACGCTTCAGGTACAAAGCGAATCGTCGAAGCATTCGGTACATAATCAGGTGCAGGCATTCGGTGTAAACGCAGCGCAGGGTCTCCGTGCAAGGTGAACTCTTGCAAAATCGAAAGCGTGTGCACATCTATTGTATTGGGTAATTGACGCGTTGCTCGTTGAATACAATCTCCAAAACCTAAGTCTTGGCTTAAACCGAACTCACGGTACAACTTGGTCGTGAAATTGTAAAAGGCATCCGCGTGTCCTAACCCACTTGTAGCGGCAAAGGCAACACTGCCTTTCTTTTCATACAATACAAAATCTTCGCTAACTGACATTCCATCCAAATTTAAATTTCCCGCGCTACAACCTAACGCCATAAAAAATGGATACTTACCGACATTATTAAAGCGGTTTGGGTAATTGATATCAAATTCAAGCGTCGAGGTAGCTGAATGCCCAAAAAAAGTGATGAGTGAAACGCCTTGATTAATCTTTTCAAAAATTTGTTCTGTTTGAGAAGTCTGTACAGGATTGGTTGTACTAACCTCGAAAGTCGCAAACTTCATACCTGCTGCACTGGCTTCAAGGCTATCGCGCATTTCATCCATATAGGACTTAAGCGTTAAAAAGATACTCGATCCGCCTGTAAGATGGATTCCATTTTTCATCCACTCCCGAGCTTCAATCGTCTGAGGGGCGGTTAGTTGATTATTTTCCAAACTCTGCACTTTATCCAAGTAAATACGCACCTCATTTCCTGTTGCAGCCGCTAACCGACCTACTGGAATTGTCGCACCATTCTTTTGATGGCTGCCCGCCAATAAATTATCGGAACCAGGGTTGCCCCAAGTTGGGATTAAAAAAGGACGGCTTGATAAGGCATTTAAACTTCCATGAGGTCTAATTGCCTTCGGTTCGCGCCCTTTCCCAATCATAAACAAATATTTAGGCGGTTCTGGGTTTTTCCAATGCGTATAGATAAAATTGGTGAAATTACGAATCGCAATAGGATGGCGATTGACTCCATAAGCAAATTGCTCATATAATTGCTGAATATTGACAATTTTAGTCCGATAGACACCACCATTTTGAATATCTCGATATTCAGCATATTGCTGTACGAAATTATTACCTTGTCCGTCGTCATAAAGTTTAGGGTGTGAAATGATGATATAATCACTATTAGAAAACCGTAAATCCTGAAATTGCATTTGAGACAGTTCCGCAATATTGTTAATGTTTGTGCCTGTCAAAGCACTCACTAATACCAATTCTCGTTGTGCAGAACCCGTCACAGGCGGCAAAGCAATCGCTACTTTGCCATTTAAAAGCGTTGTTTCAATCCGTATTTTCTGCGCCACATCGTACAAAATAGGCGCGACACCACCATGATTAAAATTCTCAATTTCCAGATATCTAAGGGCAGCCGAAGCGGACAATGTAAATTCAAAAAAACTTTTGTTTTCGAAATCATATTTGCGTGCATAACGCAACTGTATATTCCCAATTGCGTGGTAATCATACAAATCCCCCGTAGCCGAATAGTCACCTTGAATATCCAATTGCATATTATTGGTAATCATATTTATTGGAAAACGGAATGTTTTATACGTAAAACCATAAGTCGTATCTTGATAAACATTAGAACCATTGATAGCAATTTTTGTATAATGCGTACCATCATCTTTTAACATTCGGAAGGTCAACGTACCGCCTTGATTGGGATATAAAGCAGCCGTATTCAAAGATATATTTCTACTCACAGACCAACCTGAACAATAGCCTTCTCCTTTGCCATATTCTGGAACATAAACCTCTCCAACGGCAGGTTTTAAATAAGTATTATGATATTCACTGCGCCAATCATACATAAAATACGTTTCTTTGGGCGGCAAATTCGTCAAAGTATTCGGCGTTGGCGTATAAATTTCTGGGTTCGTAATATTTGACCATGTTAAAAAATAGGCACTCGTATCGTTAATAATCGAATAATCTGGATTTAACTGACTGATACTCCCGTATTTATACATGAAAGAATCTATTTCATTGGTATTTTTCTGACCATAAAATTCGATGTAATCATTCGCCGTAGGGACTGCTTGTGTCGTCGTATAAACAGGAATCCGTTTACCATTATGATAAATTTGGAAACGGTTGGCAGGCACATTGTTGACAGGTAACAGCGCACTTGCAATTCGATAGATACCATTAGTAGCGATTTGAATTTTATAATAGGGTTGCCCATAATTAATCCATTCATTGCCATAAAGTGTATCTTGCAGACCCACGGGCATTTGTGCGGAAGCATTAGAAAAATGCCCAAAAATGAGTAATAAAAGGATGGATTGCCTCATCTTTTTCAGTAATAATTAGGTGGTGATTAGGGTTAATTAATTGCGGAATAGTGCAAGGATAACGCACAGACGTAGCATTTTTTTTTTAGATTTGTTTAAGAAAATCAGCAACAGCTCTGTTCCCATTATATCCCATTTCAGAATCCAATTGCAAAAATAGTCAATTAGTAAACGAATTATCATATCATAAGCATTTTTTTGATGAGAAATGAGAAAGAAAGGTATATTTTTTTCTGCCAAACCGAACCAAGCATTCCTATTTTTATGCAGCCTTGGTGGTTAGATGTGGTTTGTGAAAAGGGCAAATGGTCTGTTTGCCTGTTTGAAAAAAATAATGAAATTATAGCGGCTTCTACGTATTTTGTGCGTCAGAAAGCAGGTTTGAGTTGTGTGGTGCAACCGCCTTTAACACCTTATTCAGGGATTTGGTGTAAAGAAATAGTATTTTCCAAAAAACATCAACAATATCATCATATAAAAGCCATTTTAAATCAATGGATTACGCAATTACCAAAAGTTACCTTTTTTCAACAACAATATCATTACCATTTAACCGATTGGCAACCTTTTTACTGGCAGGGGTTTCAACAGACAACGCGTTACACTTATATTTTGAATTTATTACAAGGTACTGCACCTCTTTACAGCCATTTTCACGATAATACAAAGCGAAAAATTCGCAAAGCAATCGAAAATAAGTTAGAAATATTGCAGTTTGAATCCGAAGCGGATACAACTATTTTTGACACTTTTTATCATTTCAATACGCTGACTTTTCAAAAACAAGGGTTAAAAAATCCAATTCCGCTTGCTTTATTTAAGCGATTAGATGGCGTTTTAAAGGAAAAACAACAACGAACCATTTATTTAGCGCGAGACGCAGCAGGTCGCTATTATGCAACATTATATTTGGTTTATGATTCAAAAACAGCTTACTATTTGGCTGGTGGTGTAGATACAAGCATTTTAAACAATAATGCGTTGTTTTTATTGTTCTGGAAAGCGATTCAAGATGCCGCAGAGCGAGTACCAATTTTTGATTTTGAAGGCAGCATGCTACCACAAGTTGAGCCTGTTTTCCGCAGTTTTGGTTCGACTCAAATGCCCTATTTTCGAGTTTTCAAGGCAAAAAATCGTTTTTGGGCTTTGGCAAACGCTGTTTTCAACGTTTTTTAAAACTATTTAGGATACAATGGGAAAACGGATGCAACGGATACAACAGATTTACACGGATTTTTTTTAATTTTGTGAAGATTTTGAACATTAATTCAAAAGACCACTTGTGTAAAGGCTCCAAAATTTGCCTTATCCGCATTCAAATGGTGTCTTTTCTTAATTTTTTTTAAGCATTTAACAACTACGTATGAAAAATTTTGCTTTTTTAATTGCAAGTTTGCTTTTATTGTGCCCTCGCTCCGCGAAAGCACAAGTCACTTGCAATCCTGTCTTCCCGTGTACGGATGATAATGTTTCGATTTATTTCAACGCTAATGAAGGCAATCAAGGTCTTGCGACGACTGATAGTATATTCATGCACGCAGGCGTTCTCACGAACCTAAGCACCTCGCCCAGTGACTGGAAGTATGTGGTGTGTAACTGGAACTCGACGGATACTGCATTTAGAATGTGGCCGCTTGGAGGCGGAATACATGCAAAACGATATAATATTCGTGCCTTCCACAACATTCCACAAGGAGAAACGGTCTTGAAATTAGCTTTTGTTTTCCGTACTAAAACAGGTACATTGGTTGGCAAAACCGTAGATAATGGCGATATTTTTTACGATTTGGGCTGTACAGGAACCCTTCAAACCTTAATGATAGAACCCAAAGTTGCTATTTTATCGAAAACAATCGGTTCAACTATTTCATTTAAAGGGCTGTCTTCTGAAAATGCGTCCCTAACTTTGAAAGATAATAATACGATTATTACCACACTTAACAATACACTCACGTTAGATTATAACATTCCTGTCACCGCAGGATTGAATCATACGGTGCAATTTATAGCGAATAATGGCAGTTCGAATGTCATCAAAACCTTTACCTATCTTGTTCCCAATGCAACTGTTTCGCGTGACGCGCCTTCGGGTACTCAATTGGGCGCGAATATCAATGCCGCAGGCACTTCCATAACCTTAATGTTACAGGCACCTCATAAGAATAATGTCTTTGTATTAGGTAGCTTTAATGATTGGCAATTAGACACGGCTTACCAGATGTACAAAACATTAGATGGTAAATCATGGTGGAAAACAATTTCTGTTACGCCTGGCACGGTTTATACGTATCAATATGTGGTAGATGGAATAGAAGGTGTCATTAAGGTCGCAGATCCATTGAGTACCTTAGTATTGGATCCAGGTGCAGACCGCTTCATTCCTGCATCCGTTTATCCGAATATGCCCGCTTATCCAACCACTAAAACAACGGGGCATGTTTCTGTATTAGAACCAGGTAAAACACCTTACAATTGGCGCGTCCCTAATTTCCAACGCCCGCTAAAACAAGATTTGATTATATATGAATTATTAGTCCGTGATTTTGTAGCGCGCCATGATTATCAAACGTTGATTGATAGTATTAATTATCTTAAAAGCTTGAAAATCAATGCGATAGAATTAATGCCTATTCAAGAATTTGATGGGAATGAGAGTTGGGGTTACAATCCGAATTTCCACAATGCGGTAGATAAATATTATGGTACGGCGGATAAATTGAAAGAATTTATTGATGTTTGCCATCAAAATGGCATTGCAGTTATTATAGATGTCGTGTTTAATCACACTTGGGGCAGCAGCCCGTTAACCAAATTATATTGGGACGCGCCCAATAATCGCCCTGCCGCAAACAGTCCTTGGTTGAATCCTGTTGCAACCCATCCTTATAATGTGGGATATGATTTCAATCACGAAAGCGAATATACACGCAATTATATGTTTCGTTGTTTGAAAAACTGGCTTAATGAATTTAAAATAGATGGGTATCGGTTTGATTTATCGAAAGGTTTTACACAAGTCAATTCGGGCACGGATGCAAGTGGTGTGGGAGCATGGGGGCGATATGACCAATCTCGCGTCAATATATGGAATCGAATTTACGATTCTGTGCAAGCGTTTAATGCGGGTGCTTATGTCATTTTAGAACATTTGGGCGATAATGACGAAGAAAGAACGATGGCGAATCGGGGCATGATGACTTGGGGAAATATGTGGTCTGCTTACAAACAATTTACAATGAGTTGGTCTGATAATCGTTTAGCGGGCGTTTCTGCACAAGGCAGATTAGGCTGGACAATGCCTCATTTAGTAGGTTACATGGAAAGCCATGATGAGCAACGGAATATGTTTGAAAATATCACTTATGGCAATAGTTTACAAACACCCGCTTATGATATTAAAGATTTACAAACAGCGTTGCGACGGGTTGAGTTGGCAGAAGCCTTTTTCTATACCGTTCCAGGACCGAAAATGTTATGGCAATTCGGCGAATTAGGTTATGATTATGACATTAATTACAATCAACGCGTTGGTAATAAACCGATTCGTTGGGATTATTTGACCGATTATCGCCGCAAACGATTATATGACGTGACTCGAAACATCATTCATTTGCGCACCTCGAACCAACAAGTTTTCAGAGAAGGCAATTATAATGCAGCCGATTTGGATAATGAATATATAAAACATTTCCACGTCAGCCATGCCAATATGAATCTTACGGTGATTGGAAATGGTGGCACGATCGCTACGGACATTACGCCTTACTTCCAAAATACAGGGACTTGGTACAATTATTTGACGGGTGAAACTTTAAATGTGGCTTCAACAACTACGCCCATTCGATTATTGCCAGGTGAATATCGCATTTATACATCCGTTCGCCAACCAGTACCACCTGCGGGCTATGTGCCTTTTACAGTTGGCGATGAGAAAATTGTTGAATTATTGAATGATTTTCAAGTATATCCGAATCCAAGTGTAGCCAATAATGCCACTTATGTAGGTTATTCGTTGAAGCAATCAGCTGATATTCAATGGTTTGTGTTAAACAATATTGGACAAGTGGTGTATCAGTCCGTCGCAGAACGCAGAACGGCGGGTAGTCATCAAGAGTCCATTGCAAAACAATTGGCAGCAGGTACTTATATGATTCGGCTGAAAGTCAATGGCGAGACCGTGACTCAAAAATGGGTGGTTCAATAAATAATTTAAGTCATTTTTACTCCATTCAACTCCGATTTTCATAAATTTCCACTAAATTATGAGCAAAAATTGGTGAAAATCGGAGTTAAAATGAGTATTTTCAGGAATACATATTCATATTAAATATAGTATTTTAACATATATTTAATGAATTCCTATGTGTTCGCATTGTTCAAACGAAAAATGAGCTCAACATCAACATGGCTACATCTAAACATCCAAAGGGCTTAACGTTCCTCTTCCTAACCGAAATGTGGGAACGCTTTGGCTACTATCTAATGATAGGGATTTTCATGCTTTACATGAAAGACACGCAAAAAGGCGGTCTTTCCATGCCGCACAAAGAAGCAACCGATATTTTTGGCACGTTCATCGCCTTAGTTTACGTCACGCCGTTCATCGGCGGTTTACTTGCTGACCGTGTATTGGGTTATCGGCGTTCTATTATTATAGGTGCGATTTTAATGGGATGTGGTTATTTAGGGCTCGCCATTCACGGCATGACTGCTTTTTGGATTTCATTGATACTCATCATATTAGGAAACGGTTTCTTTAAACCTAATATTTCCATTTTATTAGGAAATCTTTACAACGAAGCACCTTACAAGGAGCATAAAGATACAGGTTACAACATTTTTTACATGGGTATCAATGTTGGCGCGTTTATTTGCAACTTTTTTGCGGCGTATTTGCGCAATACATTTAGTTGGGGACACGCGTTTGCGGCGGCAGGTGTAGGCATGTTTATAGGTTTAGGCGTTTTCATTTTGGGCGACAAACATTATGCACACGCAGACGTGCGCGCCAAACAGCAAGAAAAGGAGCAATCGGTTGCCATTGTGATGGGTTCAGTATTGGTGCCAGCGATTCTTGCGGGCGTTTTGGGCTGGATGATACCGGGCAATATCTTTGGTTCGGATTCAACGGATGCTTTTTTAATAGCGTGTTTACCAATCATCGCTTTTTATGTCAATATTTGGTTCAAAGCGGCAACACATGAGCGCGAACCTATAGCCGCATTATTGGCAATTTATGCCGTTGTAATTGTTTTTTGGGCTATTTTCAAACAAAATGGTACGACATTGACGAATTGGGCAGAATATTATACGGATAGGAGTGTTCCAACGATGTTACAAACACCTGCGGACGCATTAGGCATGACGCAAACGTTAACAAGTAAA
>JBEEMZ010000177.1:0-11349 GCA_041192405.1 Bacteroidota bacterium
TCAAACGAAAGGGCATTTGCCAAACACACCTTCCGCCGAAGTCGTTGAACGTCAAGGACTTGAGCTTGGTGCTACTGCCAAAAACCACCAAGAAAAGATCGAAGAACTGTTTTTACATCTGATTGAGATGGAAAAACGAATCAAGGCGTTGGAAGCTGAAAATACACAATTGAAAACTGAATTACATCACCTTAAACAGTAATAGCTATATGAAAAACAAGTATCTATGCCTTTCATTACTCCTGTTAATGATTGGGCTGGGAAGTCAATGCAAAAAAAAATGTTATGATCCAAGTAATCCCGATTGTGAAAACTATGACCCCTGTGTTAGTAAGCAAGCAACCAATGCTGATTTTAAAATAGAGGAATTAGTCGGTTCACACTGGTTTGAAACGGATAGTGTGAATGGAAGACTTAACACTATTCGCTTTACAGCAACTCAGGCAGCAGAATCTTATACTTGGTTATTAGGAAGCGAGGTGATTCATGATAAATCGTTCACGCGAACTGGTTTTCCTGCGAATCGATGGATAAATATTACCTTAATTGTTCAAAAAACACCCGATAAGCAATGTTTCCCTAATGATGATGGCATAGATACGATTGTTAAAAAAATGTATGTGTGGCATGATGCAATCGGATGGGATCCAACTCATAGTTATAGAATGTTACTTCATCCGTTTCCTGTCTATGGGACGTATTATGGTACCTTAAAATCGGCTCCTTATTTAAAATTCTACGCCACTGTGATTGATACGAATTGGATGCAAAGTAATAATGCTCCTAACATTGTGGAAGTTGTGAGAGGGATTCCTTATCCGCCTAATTTTGCTTCAGATAAACTGAGTCGTAATTTTAGTGATGGCGATTTTTTTAATGGCTGGTCTCCTAAAGCACTAAGTATTGAATCCATTGAATGGGGAACCCCTTTTAATAGTAGAATTCCTGCTATGAAAGGATTTGCATGGTTATCTAAAAACGATATCAATTCGATTACGATTGCATATCGTTTTCAAGATACTCTAACACGGGTATGGTCTCCACAAGATACGTTTCGAGGCACACGGGTTTGGTAAAAAATAAGGTAGTGGTATTCATGTAATGTTTTAGGTTTTAAATCTCTTGATAATCAATGATTTAAGTTTAATATTTATTATGATGATGCCTCTACCAAAAATCATCAAGAAAAGATTGAAGAATTGTTTTTGCATCTGATTGAGATGGAAAAACGAATCAAGGCATTGGAAACGGAGAATGCCCGATTGAAAACGGAATTATATTACCTTAAACAATAACAAACATTTCCAATGAAAAAAATCCAATTGGTAGGTATTAGCATTTTATGGATGGCATTCGTCATGATTAGTAGTCAGTGTAAAAAAGAATGCACTGACAAGTCTAATCCGACTTGTGATAATTATGACCCTTGCTATAAGAAAGTATCAGCTGATTTTAAAATGGGATTAACACTTGAAAGAACCAGCAGGGATATAAAGTATTTCGTGGTAGATACTGTTTATAAAAATTATGCTGTTGAATTTGTTGCAAATGATTCAACAGATGTAAGTTATGAATGGGTAATCGGTACGGATCCCGACACTTTGCGTACCAGAAAAATTGAGGTTGCATTTCCAACAAGTGTAGATGTCGTTATCCGTTTAACCGTCCGAGGAAAAGCAGGATGTACGATTTCTACAACAACTTCCAAAAAGTTGGTCGTAACGGATAAAACAATGTCTGATATCTTATTGGGTAGCTATCATGGTTATTTAGCATCCAATAAAACAGATACGTTTCGAATTGCGATTCGTGATAAACGAGGAGCCCCATACATTGATGGATTACCCAAAAACTGTATTCGTAGGTGGGGAACTGAATATTGTTCTGAAACGGGACCATTTGCTTATAGAGATTTTGGTATCGGCGATGGAGGGACGTGCGGAAGCCCTGATTGTCCTACTTTAAATGGTTGGGGAAAATTGGAAAATGATAACGCAAGCCTTCAATTGGATTTTGAATATGAAACTTTTGTAGGAAATCAAATTGTAAAAGACAAATTTATTGGAAAAAAAATCAAGTAAAATGAAAAATATATATTATTTGATGATTGGTTTTGTTTTAATGATTCCTTTCAATGCTGTATCTCAGTGTATAGACTCTGATAATGCGGCGGAAAACAATGTACAGAATATTAAAACGCCTTTTCAGTCAACAATCAATCGTTTTAATTGGCGAGATGAAGTCTATACCTTAAATATGACCAATCGCATTACTGGAATACCTTATGTTTTGACTAAACTGAATCCTTTTTTTTGGCAAGAAAGTAATGCATCTACTAAACATTTACAAGAACAAGCCGTAAATGCTAAGGATTTTGAACCAAAAGATGGTTGGGAATTAGTTGCAAAATTTTTTGGCGAAACAAATTTGGGTACAGTCGCACCCTATTTCGTATTGTATAATCGTTATGAAGCCGTTTTAAGGGTATTTGTGTATGTCGTGCCAAGCATAACTTTCGATCAATACAACGCTGCCCGAATTGATGTTCAGTTTGTTTTGAATACACATGCAGGTAGGAATAAAATCGAAAGTGGTTTGTTAGGATATACTAAGATACCTACTAAAGGTTTGGATAAATTTGATAAAGGTACTGTTAGTTCCACGCCTGCTTTTGTTAGATCAAGTGGCGAATTTTGGCTCTATGCTGATTTTCCGATGGCATATGATCCTTGTACATGCAACTATTTTTCAAATATTAAAATTGATGCGTATTTGATGAAAATAAGTCAAATGGCTCTTTTGCAAGAGGATATAACCCAAGCTACTGCTTCGTCAGGAGGTAGCGCAACTGGAGTTATACCAACCATAGACCAGTTTACTAAAGATATTACAAATATTACGAAAAAAGTTACTACAATTTCCACAACACTCAAATCTGGACTTGACTTAATACAAGAGTTTTCTCCCAAACGAGTGGTACATGAAACGAAAACAATTGTAGATACCAGTCGAGCAACGGGTATTGCTGCTATTACTAATTATATTGATATCACGAAAGCATCTCCGATTCCTTTTGCACTTCCCGAATGGCTTAAAAAAAATGGTAAAAATTTTAGTAGTGAATTAGGGCTATTTCTTGGAATTATAGATTTACTCTCGGGTTCTGGTACGCCAATAACAACTACCGCGCAAAAAGGACTAAAGTTTAAAATTACTGGTACCGAAAATACAGAGTTTAAAATAACGACTATTGATGTTTATGTGCCAGGAGCAGATTGGAATCCGTTTTTGGGGACACCTTTAACCAAACCTATTTATAATAATATGCTTGGTTTGTTTGCATTGGTGGAAACGCCAAAAATTAAATTTTTTACCAAAACAACGACTGTTAAAGGACCTACTTTTGAATACAAACTATCAAATGGACAGATAGCAACATCAAGTGATTACAATCATGTTGCTTGGGAGTTTAAGTTACAAGAGGACATTAAATATGCTATAAACCCTGCATCTGGTTACAAATCGGAACCTAAGGATATAAAAGCAGCGTTAGTTTTTCAAGTAAATGCGAAATGTTTGAATGACAATGTAGCACTATCGAATAATGTGGATGCGGTATTTCCTCCACTTTGTACTTTCAATAGTTCCAATACATCTTCTCTGCGGGTGGTAAGAGGGAAAAAAGCAGATGGCACTCTTTCTGATACGGCTACACTTACAACTCCTTTGATGCCCCTATCGTGTATCAAAGATTATGTAGCACATTTGTCTTTTTTGGGTAATACTGAAAGACGGCAACAAGTATTATATGCCACTGCTCCTTTTGCTGATGATGTAAGGTTATTGATCATGGCAACCTTAGAACGGACTGATGATCCGAATAAGCAGCATTTATTTACAGCGCAATATCAATTGTTTCCCGAAAAAACGGATGCTTCAATTGAGAATACTGCAATTAGTAATATTGCCTTAAATCCTGTCTTTGGGGATTTAACTTTAACAGCAGATAGAACTATTCGGGCATGGGAAACGGTTACGTTTAAAGGAAAAGTCAATACAAATGGTTTTAAATTGACTGTTATTGCAGGTACTGAAGTGAACATCGAAAATCCAAGTGATTTTCCTACAACAGCGGATATTAGCATAGGATTACCTACAGAATGTAAAGGAATCGTTCCCGCACAACGTCCATCTCAATTATATACTTTTTGTGCGAAGGCAGGTACCAAGAAGTATAATCCAATTGTGCCAACCAGTCGAGAAAGAGAAGATGATCCAATTGTAGCGCAAAAAGAGTTAAAAAACATGTTAGATGTTGTGCCAAATCCGTTTGAGAATCGTTTGACCATTCATTTTACGCTACAAGAAGATTCTAACGTATTGATTTCATTGACGAACTCAATCGGTCAAATCATTAAGAGTCAAGAATTTACGCAGAAAAATGTAGGTGAATATGACGAAATCATGGAAACAAATGATGTTGCGCCAGGTGTTTACTATTTGACGCTTCAAACGAAATTTGGAGTAGAGACGAAGAAAATTGTGAAACAATTGTAAGAACTGTAATTGGTGTTGAAAGAAAAGAGAGCCTTTGCACGGACATCGTGCAGAGGCTTTTTGTTTTGAAGGTAGTTTTGCGTTAATGAGTTGTTAACAAAAATAGTTTTGGCACGTTCCGTTAACCAATAACACATATAGATTTGTATATTTGTTGCGGATTTGGAGAATGATTCAATGATATGAATAAAAATAATCATTTATCATTTAAAATTCATCATTAAGAAATAAAATTTGGAAATCGTTTCCTAAAAATATCAAAAAAATGTTTTTAAAATTATTTAGAATCTATCTAAATAGGTTTAACGTTTTCTGAACGCTTTGTGAAAAGAACTTCGTATCGTACTTTTGTGTCATTAAAATCTGACAAAGAAAATTTTTTAAAATATGACCGACCATTTTTCAATACAATTTTTCTATTCAATGAGGTCTAACTTTCTGAAATTGAGACTGTTATACATTTTGCCGTTTTTATTTTTGTCGGGTGCTTTGCGGGCTGCCGATATTGCCGAGGGTAAGACATTGTTCGCCAATAATTGCGGGACTTGTCATGCCAAAGACATGAAATCCAAGCTCACAGGACCGCCTTTATCGGGTGTGCAGGCAAAATGGGGCGATGACAAAGCCTTATACGCATGGATTCGCAACTCACAAGCATTAGTTGCCGCAGGTCAGCCGAATGCGGTTGCGATTTGGAACGAGTATAAGCCGACGGTGATGACGGCGTTCCCGAACTTGAAAGATGATGAAATCGCATCTATCTTGGCGTATGTGGCAGATGCTGCTGTTGCAAAAGCGGCGGTTACCAAAGCTGTGGATAACAGCGAGCCTAAAACATCGGGCAATGGTTTAATGTATGCGCTCGTTTTTGGACTTTTGGCAGGTCTTTCGCTCGCATTGGCGCGGATTATCTCCAATTTGAACCGAAATGTTGCCGCAGCAGACGGCATTAACCTCAAACCGACGACTTGGGTAGATACGGTAACAAGTAAAGGTGTTATTGGATTTGTCGTTTTTGCTTTGATTGTGCTCGGCGGTTACACGACGGTTAACAATGCTATTTCGCTCGGTCGCTCGCAAGAGTACGCGCCCTCGCAACCGATTAAATTTTCCCATGCAACACACGCAGGTATTCAAAAGATTGATTGTCAATACTGTCACGACGGTGCGAGACGGTCGAAACATTCGATTATTCCTGCAACGAATACCTGTATGAATTGCCATAAGGCGATTACCAAAGGTTCTCAATATGGTACGGCGGAGATTACAAAAATCTTTGTATCTATTGGCTTCGACCCTAATACGGGTAAATACATTCCAAATTACGATAATTTAAAAGAAGAAGAAGTTGCAGCAGTCTATAAGAAATGGATTGCGGCAAATTATGCTGCTGACAAAAAATTAGACGCTGAAACGGCGGCGGCAAGCAAGGATGTCAAATTGGTCGCGGATGCACAATGGGGCGATATTGCTAAATCTTTGAAAACAGAAATCAAGGATAAAGTGCAAGGTCCGATTGAGTGGAAACGGGTACATAATTTACCTGACCATGTGTATTTCAATCACGCTCAACACGTTACGGTTGGAAAAGTGGCTTGTCAGAAATGTCATGGTGAGGTTGAAAAGATGACGACTTTGAAACAAGCATCGCCTTTATCTATGGGTTGGTGTGTGAATTGTCACCGCGAAACCGAAGTTAAATTCAACGACAACGATTATTACAAATCTTATACCCGTTACCACGAGGAGATTAAAAAAGGCACTCGTGAAAAAGTGACGGTGGAAGATATTGGCGGCTTGGAATGTCAAAAATGCCATTATTAATAAACTCATTTGGAAGGAGCTGATTTTAATTTTTGATTTTTTGAAAAAAATCAAAAATTAAAAAATCAGTTATCTCCGCCTCCCTCTTTTGTGGCGGCTTGAGTTTATCAATGAGGTTACTTTAATGGAAAGCGATTTTTCTAATGAGAAATCAAATAATTTGCAAACTTTAAACAATAATTGAAACAAATTGGTTATCAACTTATTTATAATAAATGAATTGATAACCGATTGTCAAAATAAATGATAATTTCAGTCATGGAATTAAAGAATCAAGCGGTTTGGACAGGCGTAGAGGATTTGACGAAAAGTGAATCTTTTATCGCACTGGCAAGCCAAGAGTTTACGGATTTGCCTCAGACGCTTTCGCAAGAAAATACTCGTTTTGCTGCTACGCGCCGCGATTTTCTAAAATATTTAGGATTCAGCGTAGGTGCGGCAACGGTTGCGGCGAGTTGTGAAATCCCTGTGAAGCGAGCGATTCCTTATGTCACGAAACCAGATAGTATCGTGCCAGGGATTGCGAATTATTATGCATCGTCTTTCGTCAATGGCGGCGATTATGCGGCGATTTTGGTCAAAACCCGTGAAGGTCGTCCGATTAAAATCGAAGGCAATGATTTGTCGAAAGTCAATGGTGGTGGTACGAGCGCACGCGTTCAAGCCTCTGTTTTAAGTCTTTATGATACGGCGCGGTTTGCAGAACCGTCCAGTATTGCGGCTGGCAAGGCAACGAAAACGACTTGGGACGCATTGGATAAAGTGGTTGCAGGTAAATTAACGGCTGCGTCTCAAATTAGAATTTTGACGCATACGATTTTAAGCCCGATGACCAATAAAGCCATTGCTGAATTTACGAAAAAATTCCCAAATACGAAAGTGGTCACGTATGACCCTGTGTCAAGTGCAGCGATTTTGGCGGCAAATGAGCAATCTTTTGGCGATAGAGCGATTCCAAGTTACAAATTTGATGCGGCGGAAGTGATTGTGAGTATTGGGGCAGATTTTTTAGGCACATGGGTTTCGCCGATTGAGTACGCGGCGCAATATGCGAAAAATAGAAAAATTGCAAGTGCATCGGAAGCAAAAATGTCTCGTCATATCCAAGTTGAAAGCTATATGTCATTGACGGGCTCAAACGCGGATAATCGGGTTTTGATTAAACCGAGCGAGCAAGGTGCAGCGATTGCGACCTTATATAATGAAGTAGCAGCTTTAGCGGGCGGTGTTGCGGTTAATGCACCTGCTTTGAATGATAAAGCAAAAAAGGCGTTGAAAAAAGTAGCAGCTGAATTGGTTGCTGCAAAAGGTAAGTCATTGATTATCAGTGGTTCTAACAATGTGGGCGAACAAGTTTTAGTCAATGCGACGAACAATTTGTTAGGCAATTACGGTACGACGATTGATTTTACAGAGGCTTCTTTACAACGTCAAGGCGACGAAGCGAATGCACAAGCATTGTTAGCAGAATTGGGCAGTGTAAATGCAGTGTTGGTAATGGGTGCAAATCCCGTTTTTGAATTACCAAATGGTGCAGCATTTGGAGCAGCGTTAAGCAAAGTGGATTTGACGATTTCGTTCAATCCGATGATGGATGAAACGACGGCGGTTTGTAAGTTTGTGGCACCTGCAAATCATGGTTTGGAATCATGGGGCGATGCGCAACCAAAACGCGGTCATTATAGTTTGATTCAACCGACGATTCAACCGTTGTTTAATACCCGTCAATCGGAGCAATCTTTATTGGCATGGGCGGGCGCGGCTCCTGCGACGGAACAACCGATGTATGATTATTTGCGGGCGACTTGGCAAGCAGATATGTTCTCAAAACAAAAGAATTACGCGACCTTTAATGCGTTTTGGGATGCGACCTTACATAATGGTGTGTTTCAAGTGCCTCAAAATGCAGCAAAAGCGACATTCAAAGGTGATACAAATGGTGCGGCGGCTGTCGTAACGCAACCTGTGAAAGCAGATGTTGAGATTACGTTTTACGAAACCGTAAATATTGGTGGCGGTCAATATGCAAACAATCCTTGGTTGCAAGAGATGCCTGACCCTGTTACGCGGACGGTTTGGGGAAATGTGTTGAGCGTTCCTGTGAAATGGGATGGCATCAATGATTTCAATGGTTTCAAAGATTTGAAAGACGGCGATAAAGTAGAAATTGAGGTTGCAGGTAAGAAATTGAAATGTACAGTGGTTCGTCAGTTTGGTCAACCTGAAGGAACGGTTGCCATTGCAGTGGGTTATGGTCGCACACAAGGCGGCTATTGCGGAACGGGCGTTGGGACGAATGTTCAAGCAGTGTTGCCGATGAAGGACGGACGGACTCAATATTTCTCTACGGCGAAAGTTTCTGGTAAAACGGGTACAGATGCTTCTTTTGCATCGGTTCAATATCACCACACCTTAGGGATAACGGGCATGGGTAAAGAGGAGAAAGCGGTTATCAATGTGGATGAAAAAGCATTAGGTTACAAAGGTTTTCAAGGTTCTTTGACGGCTCGGACGGTGATTCGCCGCACGAATTTGAAAGATGTGAAGAAATTTGCTGCCGAATTGCAAACAGAACGCGCTCATCACCAAAAATTGAATAGTTACACCTTGTATCGCGGTCACATGGATAAATATACTTCGGGTCATCACTGGGGTATGAACATTGATTTGAATGCGTGTACAGGTTGTGGCGCGTGTACGGTTGCGTGTATGGCGGAGAATAATGTACCTGTTGTTGGAAAAGACGAAGTTGCACGGCATCATGAGATGGCTTGGTTGCGGATTGACCGTTATTATTATGGTGATGTTGAGAATCCAAATGTGGTATATCAGCCGATGATGTGTCAACATTGCGATAATGCGCCATGTGAAAACGTTTGTCCAGTGAACGCGACGAGTCATAGCAGTGAAGGTTTGAACCAAATGACATATAATCGTTGCATTGGAACGCGGTATTGTGCGAACAACTGTCCGTATAAAGTGCGTCGTTTCAACTGGCAAGATTACACGACGGCAGATATTTTCCCTTGGAATGAGCGTGATTTGCGTGGCAAAACATTAGGTTTCAGAACGGAAATGCCTTACGGCGCGGATAATTTAACACGGATGGTTTTAAATCCAGACGTAACAGTACGTACACGCGGTGTGATTGAAAAATGTAGTTTGTGTGTACAACGGATTCAAGAAGGTAAGTTGACGGCGAAGAAAGAATCCCGTCAATTGCGAGATAATGATGTTAAAACGGCATGTCAAACGGCTTGTCCGACAGGTGCCATCGTGTTTGGTGATAAAAATAATCCAGAATCGCAAGTCTCTAAGTTGAACAAGGCTGATATGAATTTCATCGTATTGGAAGAAATCAACGTTAAATCGAATATGACCTATTCGGTTAAAGTGACGAACCGCGATGAAAAATTAGAGGCATAAATCAGTTAGGGAATGATAAATGATGAATGATGAATGATGAATCTTTTTATAAAATTCATAATTTATCATTCATAATTCATCATTCATCATTAACTTATTATTTAAAAATAATTTTAATATGAGTGCAAGAGTTTCTCCATTAAGAGAGCCGTTGATTCTCGGTAATAAAAATTATCATCAAATCACGGAAGATATTTGCGCCCCGACGGAACGCGCTCCGAGCAGACAATGGATTATCGGATTTATGATCGCAGTTGCGGGTTTAGGCTTATATTTGTTCAGTGTGATATGGACGGTTTGGAATGGCATCGGTTCGTGGAACTTGAACAGAACGATTGGTTGGGGATGGGACATCACGAACTTCGTTTGGTGGGTCGGTATTGGTCACGCAGGTACGTTGATTTCAGCGATTTTGTTGTTGTTCCGTCAGAAATGGCGGACGGGTGTAAACCGTGCAGCAGAAGCGATGACGATTTTCGCCGTAATTTGCGCGGGTCAGTTCCCGATAATCCACATGGGACGGGTCTGGATGGCAATTTTCATCTTCCCGTACCCGAATACACGCGGTCCATTGTGGCCAAACTTTAACTCCCCATTATTTTGGGACGTATTTGCGATTTCGACCTATTTCACGGTCTCCTTATTATTCTGGTACACAGGTTTAGTACCCGATTTCGCAACAGTACGGGATAGAGCAACAGGTTGGAGACGAAAATTATATGATAATTTAGCATTTGGCTGGACAGGTTCTGCAAAACATTGGCAGCGTTGGGAAGCGTTATCATTGGTTTTGGCAGGTATTTCAACGCCATTGGTACTTTCTGTACACACAATCGTAAGTTTTGACTTCGCAACTTCCGTAATTCCAGGTTGGCATACAACCATTTTCCCGCCTTATTTCGTTGCGGGAGCGATTTTCTCAGGGTTTGCGATGGTTCAAACGTTGATGTTAGTGGTGCGAAAGTTGTTCAAATTGGAAGATTATATTACGTTGCAACACATCGAATCCATGAATAAAGTCATTGTTTTGACTGGAACGATTGTCGGCGTTGCGTATTTGACGGAATTATTCATTGCATGGTATTCGGGTTACATCTACGAACAATTTGCATTTTATAACCGCGCAATGGGTATTTATTGGTGGTCGTATTTTGGAATGATGTTATGTAACGTATTGTCTCCACAAATTTTCTGGGTTAAAAAATATCGCCGCGATATATGGGTAACGTTTTTCATGTCCATTTTTATCAATATTGGGATGTGGTTTGAACGTTTCGTCATCATCGCAACGACCTTAGCACGGGATTATTTACCATCATCATGGTCGTATTATTCACCGACTTGGGTTGAAATGGGTTTATTTGTCGGTTCATTAGGCTTATTTTTCACATGTTTCTTGATATTTGCGCGGATGGCACCAGTCGTTGCGATTGCGGAGGTTAAAGCGTTTTTGAAAACAATGGGCGATCAATACACAGGTGCAAATGCTTTAAACAAGCATCACGACGACCACGATTTGCATACAGAAGATGCTCACGGACA
>JBEEMZ010000178.1:0-10267 GCA_041192405.1 Bacteroidota bacterium
AGCAAATTTTTTTTTATTTTTCCACCTATATTTTAAAAAATTAAAAAAATTATAATATATTAAACATTTTAATTCAATACTTTAATCTCCACACGTTGATTTTTTGCGCGCCCCTCTTTAGTGTCATCTTTTGCTTTTGGGTATCGCTTGCCATACCCTTTTGCTTTCAAACGAGCTGGTTTAATGCCTTTACGAATCAAATAATTCCGAACCGAATTGGCACGCCCCAAAGATAAACTATCACAATAATCAGGTTTTGGTAAGCCATTGGTATGCCCACCAATTTCAATAATTGCCGTTGGATTGCCTTTTAACTGTCTGGTCAATTGCTCCAAAGTTTCAAAAGCGGCAGGGCGAATGGTATCACTCCCATCATTAAAGCGCAAATCCTCTATTTCAAACGTTTTCCCTTTTTTAAGCAATACCACTTTTGACGACGGCACGGGTGAAGGCGGCGGCGGTGGTAATATAGGAATTATATCAGATGCGTTATCAATCAATACATTTCCATTATAGGGAAGAATCGTTGGCAACTTATGAAATGCCGCAATCGTAATATAATGGTAGGTCGCTTGCGGTTGAAATTGAAACTTATATAATTGCCAATCTTCATTTTCTACGGGTTCGGTTTCGGCTAATAGCATAGTCCTCGCACAAGGCGCATCGCCGCCCCAGACTCGCACAATAACTGGTTTTTCAGTATAATTCGCAAGTTTCCCTGTTTTTTTACTTTTGCTGACATAAAGTGTTGATTTACAAAGATTTAGGCTAAATTTATATAATTGTCCTTGCAGCAAAGGCGATGAAAGCGATTGCGTTAGATATTCCCAAGTACCGTTGTCGCGCACCACCAAACCAAGATACGTTTTGCCATGTTGCGCCACTTTGGACACTTGGAATTGGGCATTGGGTTGTACATCGGGCGGCGTTTCGTCGGGGAAACCGCAATCATTCCAACCTCTGGGCGCACGACCTGCTTGCGGTGTATCTTCAAATGAAGGGTTTTCTAATTTTATAACCTGTTGAGCAACAATAGTTTGTGCCATAAAAAATAGAACACCTAAACTAAATTGCCGAAAACACTGTATCGCCATTTTAACAAGAATTAATTCAAAATAGTTATAAGGATGCAAGACGTAAGCAAAAATAAAACATAATTTATGGATAATCAACATTTTATATTTCTATGTCTCCTATGTCACTATGTTGTTTGCAAAATACAAACAACCTAATCATATAATGACTGCATTTATACAAAAAGAAAGGAATTAAAAGCACCTTTTGCCTTTAATTCCTTAATATTTTTTATTTCAAAATATATTAACCATTCAAACTCAATATTTTAATTTCCACCCGTTGATTCATTTTTTTACCTTCGGGCGTATTATCATTCGCAATATGTTTGTGTTTGCCGTACCCTTTCGACTTCATGCGAACGCGGTCAATGCCTTTGTTTGCCAAATAATCTCGAACCGCATTAGCGCGATTGGTCGAAAGCGCGTCGCAATAAATATCATCTCCATTGCCATTGGTATGCCCGCCAATTTCAATCGTCATATTCGGATTATCACTCAATAAACCATAAACTTCATCCAAAGACGCATACGAAGACGGACTTATCGTAAAAGTGCCCCCGTCAAATTGCAATTTTTGAATTTTAATCACCTGTCCTTCCTTCAATTTCGCTTCTGGTTTGGGCGCGGGCGGTTTGATAGGCGTTGGAATCATAATCGGCGGTTCGCTCGGCGTAACAGGCGGCGGCACTTCTGCCACAACCGCAGGCTCGACCGTTACAGGCGGTTTTCGCTTCGTAGAATCTGGTTTTTTAAGCGTTGGCGGCGTAACTTTCACTTTTTTCGGTGGTTCTACCGATGCGACCTCAATCGGTTTTGGTTTGGAATCGCAAGGCGTTGGCACTAAATCGGACGCATTATCCACCAAAATATTCCCATTATAGGGAAACAAAGTGGGCATTTTATAAAATGCTTCAATCATAATATAATTGTAATCCGATTTAGGTTTCAATCGAAATGTGTATGTTTTCCAAGCTCCATTTTCAATCGGCTCGCTATCCGCCAGATTTTCATCCTTGCTGCAATAGGAATTGCCACCCCATATCCGCACAATCGCAGGCGTCACATAATTGACATCTTTATTAGTCATCTTGCTTTTGCTGACATAAAGTTCCGATTTGGCAAGTTGCAAACTAAATTGATAACACTGCCCTTTTTGTAACGGAATTTTAAGTCGTTGTCCGACTGCTTCCCAAGTATTATTGTCCCGAACGACCAGTCCAAGATAGGTTTTGCCATCTTTTGCAGGTTTTGAAACCTGAAATTGGGGGTTCGGCTGCACATCGGGCGGCGTTTCGGAAGCAAAACCACAATCAAACCAACCCGCAGGCGTGTGTGCAGCTTGCGGAAAATCTTCAAAAGAAGGATTATCCAACTTGATAATTTGTTGAGCAGCAAGATTCAACGGGGTAAACCCTGCAAGCAATAAGCTAAATTGCAAAAAACGCTTTATCATGATTATTAATGATTAAATCATTGATAATAAATATTTTAAAAAAAAGTCTCGTCTAAGGATGAATGATAAATGATGAATGATGAATTTTATAATTCATTGATAATCAATAAGTTGTAAAATTCATAAAGCCTTTTATTTCGCTCCGTTATGCGGGACGTGTAAACGCATTAATCTGAATAGAGACTCAAATTTGCTGTATTTGTAACACATTTAGTATTACAAATCGGCACACGTTTGGAAACCTATTTTAAAAACGTTTAAAAAAAGGTTTTATGTATTTGCGTTGTTATAAAATTTAATATCGTATATGTGTATCTGATAGTATATTCATTGTTGGTAATTGGTTAATTATTTGATAATCATTTTTTTAAATATTACATATAATCTTGAAATTTGAAACCGTAGCTAAGAATTACTCGAATTTTCACAAATAAAGATGTTTCATTTATAGAAATTCGTGTCATTCGCCGCTTGCTTTCTAATTTTCATATCTTTTAGAATGAATAACGTTTAAAATGCTTTTTTTGTGTATTCAGAAGCGAAAATTAGTAATTTTTGACGATTTTTTACGAAAATGTGACTTCGTTAAAATATTATTTTTGATTTTGCAATAAAAAATGATTAATATTTTTCACCAACCCTGCACCTTCGTAAATCAGACCCGTATAAACTTGCACTAAATCCGCGCCCGCTTCGATTTTTTCCAATGCATCCGCCCCAGAATGAATCCCACCAACGCCAATGATGACCATTTTACGCTTTGCATGCGTCCGCAAATAGCGAATCACTTCCGTAGAACGCTCTTTGACAGGTTTTCCACTCAATCCGCCCATACCAATGGATTGAATAAACGATGCATTTTCCTTCAAAGGTTGTCTCGCAACCGTCGTATTGGTGGCGATAATACCTGACAAATTCGTTATTTCAATAATATCTAAAATGTCATCCAATTGACTATTGGTCAAATCGGGTGCAATTTTCAATAAAATCGGTTTGGGATTTGGTTTTAAAACATTTTGTTGCTGAATCGCTTGCAACAAATTTAATAAAGGTTCTTTATCTTGCAAGGCGCGTAAATCGGGTGTATTCGGCGAACTCACATTCACAACAAAATAATCTGCATATTCAAACAAGGTTTTAAAACAATATAAATAATCATCTTGCGCATTTTCATTGGGCGTAACCTTATTTTTGCCAATATTAATACCGATAATAGGCGAATTATCCGTTTTTTGATACGCCTGCAAACGCGCTACCAACGCGTCAGCACCTTCATTATTAAAACCCATTCGATTAATCAACGCTTCCGAATCAGGCAATCGAAACAAACGAGGTTGCGTATTGCCATCTTGTGGACGCGGCGTAACCGTACCAATTTCAATAAATCCAAAACCTAACGCCGTCATGTCTGCAAAATACTTGCCGTCTTTGTCGAAACCCGCCGCCAAACCAACAGGATTTTCAAAACGCAAATTCATCACGACTCGTTGAAGGCGTGAGTCATATATGTAAAATATTTTTTTGAACAAAAAACGCATCATCGGTATTCTTAAAGCGAATCGCAAAACGCGCATTGTATAGAGGTGTGCCACTTCGGGCGCGAGGCGGAATAAGAATGGTTTTAAAATCGAATACATAGACGATTTAAAGATAAGTTAAAAATATAATTTGGAGATTCTGATTACAGAATTTTCCCAAAAGCGGCGCGAAGGTAGTAATATTTAAACTTGGATTTATTGGATTGAATGGATTTATTGGATTTTTATCATAGAAATCCACAGAATCCAATAAATCCATAAAATCCAAGTGCAATTTTTCATATTTTTAAAACAATGATTGTCAACTCATTAAATAGAATAAAAATTGTATAAAGTTATATTTTACGAAATTTTAAATCAAAAGATACATTTTTTGACAAACTTTTATATATTTACTGCGTTTTAAGAGTGATTTTTATTTTTCAAGAGAGTTATTAACAAAATCAACCATACCATAATGCAAACCACAACACAACCCATTCAATTGCCTCCGACTTATAATCAATTGATGAAACACGCTGTTTTTCCAGAAGTTACACATGATGAAACAGCACGATATAATTTTTTAGCTAATCTTAATAAACATTTGGCAACGGTGATTGCGCCTGCCAATGCGGTTGCGTTTGAAAAAAGGGTGCGCCCTGCATTCAAACGCAAAAAAAAACGCGATTTTGATTCCCGCGAGGAGGTCAAAGAGGCAATGCAGCGCGACCCGCAGTATCAAACTTGGAGTGCGCTGCGGCGGGCAACGATGGAAATGCGGCAACAAGCAGGTCGAAGTTTGGTTTTGCGGCAGGCTGAAGAATTGGCAAAACGCGCAGATACCATTAACGCACAATCGCCCGATACCTTGATTTTGAATCCAACTGTTAAAGTCCCTCATTATTTGTCGGTGATGGATAATCATTGTATGCCAGGAAGTTATCATACAGAACTCATTGATAATGATGTAAGTGCAGCCGCAAATTATGATTCAGGCATTTTTGTAACGACGGCTGGCGGGTTGGGCAAATTGTCCGATGGCGGCGGAAAAGCCATTGCACAATATGTTAAAACGCATTTTCCACACTTCGCGCCGAAACGCATTTTGGATATAGGTTGTGGTTTGGGGCATAATACGTTGCCGCTTGCGCAAGCATTTCCGAATGCCGAAGTGATTGGCATTGATATTGCCGCGCCGATGTTGCGTTACGGTCATGCGCGGATGCTGAGTTTGGGGATTAAAAATGTGAAATTTATTCAAGCCGATGGGCAATTTACAGGTTTTGAAACAGAAAGTTTTGATTGGATTCAAACCACGATGTTTTTGCATGAAACGTCGTTTCGTGCCATGTATGGCATTGGTCGTGAAATGTATAGATTGTTGAAAATCAATGGTTTAATGCTGAATATTGAGCAACCTCAATACTCGCCTGAAATGCCTCTTTTTGAACAATTTATTCGAGATTGGGATGCATACCATAATAATGAACCATTTTGGGGCAAAATGCACGACATTAATGTGCAGACTTGGATGCAAGATTGTGGTTTTAAAAAAGACAAAATGTTGCAATTTGGGGCGCGGGCGGTGAATGATAATGAGGATCATACCAAACCGAGATTGCCCGAAGTGGAAGATTATGGGCGTTCTGCGGTGTGGAATGTTTTTGGGTCTTGGAAATCGTAGGCAAAACAAACATTATAATTAAATACAAATCAACTCTTTATGAATCAAAATATTAATGATATAATTTTAGCTTCGAATAAAAGCAAAGGGAAACGCCCTTATTTTTTCGATGATGCTGCCGTAGAACGCGTATTGAATATTACAATGGCAGTCGCGCAAGAATTGGCGGTCACGCGAGAACGATTAGATACATTAGAAAGACTCTTAGAAAAAAAAGGTATTGTGTATCAAGCTGAAATTGAATCTTTTACGCCCACAGCAGCGCAAGCCGAAGAACGACAACGCCTTCATGCGACGTACATTGCGCGTATTTTGCGCATCGTCCAACAAGAAGTTGAAGCGATTCATCAAGACGCAACTTGTAATCGGAGTATGGAAGATATTGCGGATGAATTAGGGCAATCATAACAGAATATTCAGCATTAAAATATATGATTTCAATTATCGGGACAGGTAATGTCGCGCACCATTTAGCAAAACGATTGCACCAAAATGGGGTTAAAATTGACCAAATTTATGGGCGTAATATCGTTGCGACGCAAAATTTAGCACAAATTGTTTCATCAAAACCTGTTTCAAAACCGTCTGAATGGTTGCGGGAGACACGTGTATGTATTGTTGCGGTGTCCGATGCCGCCATTCCAGTGGTTGCAGCAACGTTTTCAACGATTATTGCGCCCGAAACTTGGGTCGTGCATACCGCAGGTACAACGCCTTCAACCGTTTTTAAACCTTTTTTTAAACAATTTGGTTCATTATATCCATTTCAAACTTTTTCAGTGGGGCGCGAACCCGATTTTGAACAAATACCGATTTTTGTAAATGCAAATCATACAAAAGGTTTAGATTTTTTGAAAACAATCGCGTATCATATTAGCCCAAAAGTGTATGAATTATTGGACGAAAAACGCATTGCATTACATATTGCGGGTGTTTTGGTCAATAATTTTACCAATCATTTGTTCCAAATTACACAAAATGTGTTAGCATTGGAAGGCTTGCCTTTTGAAATCGTGTTGCCTCTGTTGGAAGAAACGATGCTTAAAATTCAATATGCGTCACCACATCAAATGCAAACGGGCCCCGCAAAGCGAGGTGATTTAAATACGATTCAACAACATTTAACGTATTTAAAAAAATTACCTACAACGCAACAAGCCGTTTATAAAGCATTGACAGACAGCCTTTTAGAAGAATTTAAGCATATTCCAACAAGCGAAAATGGGCTACAAATCTGAAACTTGTCGCAAGTTATTTGTTTGTTTCAGAAACATGATTTAACTTGCACCGCTTTTGGAAAAGAGCCAAAAGTACCAAAAAATTTATTGGGATTAGAAATAAGCAATTTAAGGAATTAAGGGCGCATTCTATGCATCCTTAATTCCTTAAAAATTTCCTTTATTTCTAATTCAAAATAAAAAATATTTTAAACTATAATCTATAATACCCTTATAATCAATCAGCTATGAGAGGAGATGCACGTTTTCAAACGGCTCCTGGTTTTTTGCCATTAGTCGTGTTGCCCGTGAAAATCAACGGCAAAGGTATTTATAAATTCATTTTGGATACAGGTGCGAGTGTTTCGTACATCAGCCCCGCGCTCGCAAAAGAACATGTGGTCGAACCGCTTGTTACTCAAAATGCAGAAGCATTGGGCAATGCTGTACCAATTGAATTCGGCACAATGCACAAAGTGACGGTCGGTCAATATCTTAAAGACGATTTGAAGGTTGGTGTTGTTGACATGACTGCGCTTGGCAAATCCGTCGGCGTAAAAGTAGATGGCACACTTGGTTATAATTATTTTAAAGATGCTTGTATTAACATCAATTTTAATACACAATTATTAGTGTTCGATACAGCACCTGCAAAATTGAAATATCCTGTCCCCTTTCGGTTGGCAAGCGATGATAAACCATTGATTATCATTCCTGTACATATTAATGGAAAAGGCCCGTTTGATTTTGCATTACATACGGGCGTGTCTATTACGACCGTTTGTGCAGATTTGGCGCAAGAAATCGCTTTGCCGAAAACGGCTGTTGTGAATCCAAATTTGCCACCTTTGGCACAAGTGGATTCGATTCAAGTCGGCGAGCGCAAAATCAAAAATGTGCAAATTACGAATGAAGGCTATTTTCCTGCATTCAACGAGGCTTCAGGAACTTCAATACGCGGCTTTTTGGGTTACAATTTCTTTAAAAACTTTAGTTTTATCATTGATTATATTGATAAAACCTTATATTTTGTTAAGTAATTTATATCCATTGCAAATACAGATTCCGAAAATCGTAGGGACAAGTCGCGACTTGTCCGCTTCTTATTTGAAATGAAATTATTTATAATCAATTGATAATCAAAAAATTGCAAATGATTTATTAAATGATTTAATAAATGATTTAATAAAGACAGGTCACGACCTGTCTCTACGGTTTTCGCAACCCAATTGATAATGTTTTTTCTTTACAACTGATTTTGAATATGCAAATTTCCGCTAAAAACCTTGCGCAGTTGCTGAATGGTACTGTTGAAGGCGATGATTCGGTATGTGTAACGCGCCCTGGCAAGATTGAAACAGGCGAAAAAGGCATGATTTGTTTTCTGGGCAATCCGCAATATGAATCTTTTGCTTATACTACTCAGGCTTCCATATTGTTGGTGAGCCGCGATTTCAAGCCGTTGAAGCCCCTCGCTCCTACCCTTATCCGTGTGGATAGTGTGTATGAATCATTGGCGTTTTTGCTCGAAAAGTTTGGAAAAAATGAAGATTCTACTCAAAAAAACGTTATTTCAACGCATTCGAGCATTAATCCGTCGGTTAAAATGGGTGGCAATATTTCAATCGGCGATTTTGTCGTGATTGAAGAAGGGGTTGTTATTGGCTCAAATTGCAAAATTGCTGCACATGTTTTCATTGGCAAAAATACGCAAATTAGTGATAATGTTACGTTTCATAATGGAGTCAAAATTTATCCGAATACCGAAATTGGCAATCGTTGCATCTTACACGCGGGTGCGGTGATTGGCAGCGACGGTTTTGGTTTTGCCCCGCAAACGGATGGTTCGTATAAAAAAATTCATCATTTGGGCAATGTGATTTTACAAGATGATGTGGAAGTAGGCGCGAATACCACCATTGATAGAGGCACGATTGGCGCAACTTTGATTCGGCGCGGCGTAAAATTGGATAATCTTATTCAAATTGCTCATAATGTAGAAATCGGTGAAAATACGGTGATTGCAGCGCAAACAGGCATTGCGGGCAGTACCAAAATTGGTAAAAATTGTCGCATCGGCGGACAAGTCGGCATCGGCGGACACTTGACGATTGGTGATAATGTGCAAATGCAAGGTCAAAGCGGTGTTACAACAAATTGGGGCAATGGCGTTAAATTGTATGGTTATCCTGCGATTCCAATAACAGATTATTTAAAATCGTATGCCGTTTTTAAAAAATTGCCTGAAATGTATCGAGAATGGAATCTTTGGAAGAAAAAGGATTAGGATTAAATCATTCAACTCAAAATAAAATTTTGTTTCACGAATTTTCAAGGCTTTGTGAAAAATTCGTGAAATAAAATTTTATACCCAAATCATAAAGATTCGTTTGCCGTTGACAATCGTTGCATCGTGACTCCAACTTTTAATTTGCTTGTTATCAAAAACAACCAAATAACCTTCTTTAAGATTTTGAATATCCAAATAATCCGCTAATTGCAAAAGTCCTGCTTCATGAAGTTTAGGTCCATACCATCGTTTGAGTTCGACCACATATTTAGAAGCGTAGTAAGTAATGACCAGATCCAATCGTTTTTCTTCTGAAACTTGTACTTCCTTAAAATCATAACCTGCCCCATTGAGAATCGGTCGCAAAAAGGCTAAAAACACTAAACGCCCTTGCCTTTCGAGGAAGTCACGGTCGTTTTTGGAGTACTGCTCCTTCAACAAAGACTGAAATCCAAATAAAACCGCTTCCATATTCAACGTTTTATCTGCGTTTCGGTATCCATTTGCAAAGTTTTTGCCTTTCATCAATTCCATTCGGTGCAGCTTAAAAGTCATATAATTCACCAATACTTCTTGGTAAATTCGGTTGTGAATGGCGATACGGTGATTGCGCTTCGTGAAAAAGCCATGTGTTATGCCGATATTCACGACGATATCATGTGGATTGAACGACAATGATTCGCCCTCAATCGCTATTTTATAGACTAAATCATACAATTGAGGATAATCCTCCAAGTGTTTCACCAAAGATTCAAAATTGGTGTTAGCTTCTTCAACTAATTGTTTAACAGCCGTTTCTAAGTCATCAAGCGTCCAAGATTTTACGGTTTTGGTGTGCAAAAGGTCTTCATCCAACATTTTGCAGAGCCGACTCACCAAAAATGGATACCCCGATGTATATCGAAATAAACCATAACTCATCAAATCCGTATCCATCTGAACACCTGTCTCCCGAATGTAATCTGCCAACATTGGTTTAATTTCGTGCGGATGCAAGTTCATATCCACGTTAAAGGGTGCAGCGATG
>JBEEMZ010000179.1:0-10188 GCA_041192405.1 Bacteroidota bacterium
AGATAAAGCAGTTGCTTTTGGAGAAAAAACAACGCGCTCAACATAATGCGGCATTATTTGCAACGATGAAGTTACAAAATCCAACTTTGGCGGCGGGCATTGCGCGTTATCAGCTGACGCGGCACCCTGAATACACGGGTGGTTTGAATGAAACGCATTTTACCGAATTGTTGAGTGATGTTAAAAAACCTGTTTTTCGGTTGAATCTCATGGAGCATCAATCGTTTATAACGGCAGTTGCGTTTTCGCCCAATGGTTCAAAAGTGTTAACGGCGGGCAATGACGGTTTTGCGGTGGTTTGTGATGCGACAACTGGACGACTTTTAACGCGACTGACGGGGCATCAAGACCAAATCACATCTGCTTGTTTTTCACCTGATGGTAGCCAAATTGTGACAGGCAGTTATGACAAATCTATTAAAATTTGGAGTGTGCGCACAGGTACGATTTTGAATGAATGGATTGCGCATAATTCTTATGTGACGGCGGTTGCCTTTTCGCCCGATGGCAATACTGTATTATCGGCAGGCAATGACAAAATGGCGTATATTTGGCAAGTTCAAACGGGAAAAAAGTTAGAAAAGTTTGATAAACATCAATCTTATATCTTATCCGCGACTTTTTCGCCCGATGGCAAATATGCTTTAACGGCAGGTTGGGATCAAACGGCGCGGATTTGGAACGTCAAAGGGGGGGCTGAAATCAAGATTTTTAAAGGGCATCAAGCAGGGATTTCAAGTGCTGTTTTTTCGCCTAATGGTAAGCAAATTGTGACAGCCAGTTGGGATAAAACCATCAATTTAAGACAGGTCGAAACAGGTAAAATCTTGCGCATTTTCCCAGAGCAGCAAACGGAAATTACGTCTGTTGCGTTTTCGCCTGATGGGACAAAATTAGTAACAGGGTCTTGGGACAAATCGGCAATGGTTTGGGAAGTCGCAACAGGTCAGTTATTACACCGCTTGCAAGGACATACTTCCGATGTATCATCGGTTGCATTTTCGCCCGATGGAACGAAAATTTTGACAGGTTCGTGGGATAAATCGGCGAAAATTTGGGAAATGAATTCGTTGCCACCTGTCAAAACGATTGGAAAACACACTGCTTACGCGCCTTATGGCGTATTTTCAACGGATGGAACGAAGATTTTGACAGGTTCGTGGGATAAATCGGCGAAAATTTGGGGTGCATTGCCTGATAATCCAACGCCATTGATTCAGACATTGGGAACGCAAGCAAGTCTTCGAGCGATTGCGTTTTCGCCCGATGGCAATTTTGCAGCAACCGCGAGTCGGGATAAATTGGTGCAATATTGGGATGCGACGACGGGCGAAATTTTAATGACCTTGCCTGAACAGGAAGTAACGGCTCTTGCATTTTCGCCCGATGGCACCCAATTATTGACCGCATCGGAAGATAAAATGGCGCGTTTGTGGGCTTTGCCAACAGGAAAATTGGTGCGCGTGTTTCAAGGACACTCCGCAGGGTTGACTGCATTGGCGTTTTCGCAAGATGGAAAATTCATTTTGACGGGCGCGGAGGACAAAACAGCCCGTCTTTGGGATGCTCAAACAGGAAATGTTCAACAAATTTTTTGGGGAAATGCGGATATTGTCACGTCTATTGCGTTTTCGCCCGATGGTACGCGCATCCTTACAGGCGGGCGCGACCAAAATGTGCGCCTTTGGGAAACGAGTTCGGGTGAATTGTTGGAAACCTTTAAAGCGCATCATGCCGCCGTTCGCCAAGTGGCATTTTCGCCCGATGGCAATTTGGTGATTAGTTGCGATGAAAAAATGATTAAATGGCGGTTAACGCGGCAGAATCCGACGGGGCAATCATGGAGTGTTGCGGTACCTCAAAATGAAGATATTTTGGATTATAAGTTGATGAACAATAAGTTATACATATTGACTATTAGTGATATTAAAAATATTGGAGTACGCGCCTTGTCAGAATCCATGTGTTTGGAAAACGCGTTATATCGTTATTCGTCGTTAGAATTGAAAACAATGGGTGTGCAATTGGAGCTTGATGATGATTTGGACAAAGCAGGCGGAACGGCGCAAACCGAACGCATGAACCGTTTTTGAAAATTGCAAACACATAGAGGCATTTTTTGCGTTTTTACAAGGAATGCCTCTATGCCCTCTATGTCCCTATGTGTTTGCAATTTTCTTAACAATACTCTCAACTTCTGTTTGAATCGCCGCAGGCACCAAATATTGAATAGACTTCCCCTGCACGACACATTGCCGAATAAAAGTTGCCGAAATATCCATCGAAGGCGCGTCAAACGGGTGCACACGCGGGTGCGATTCCAATGCTCCAAGTTCATAACGCGGTCGCTTATAGACGTAAATATCATAATTGTTTAAAATCGCTTCGTAACTTTTCCATTTTTGGAGGGTCGCCAAATTATCGCCGCCCATGATGAGTGCAAATTCATGTTGCGGAAATTTTTGATTTAAAACATGCAGTGTATCAATGGTATAGGAAGGTTTATCTAATTTAAACTCCACATCCGAAGCCCGCAAACGCGGATTATCTCCAATAGCGGTTTGCACCCAATGCAAGCGGTCATGATCTCGTGCGAGCGAACTTTTAGGTTTAAGCGGATTTTGAGGCGAGACCACTAACCAAACTTGTTGCAAGTCCGTTTGCGTTGCCATGAAATTAGCGATGATAAGATGCCCGATGTGAATCGGGTTGAATGAACCGAAAAAAAGACCAATTTTCATAAAAGTACTATTTTCCGCCAAAGGTAACTATATTTCAGTATTTTCAACGACTTTTAAGGAAACAGTATCACAAACGCCCACTTTAAACTTTTCAAACAATATCCTATCCAACCATCACAAATTTGCTTATCTTTGTTATGATATTTCTAATTAAAATGATTAAAAAACTCATATTCCATTCATAATCAATCAGTTATCATCCATGAAATGGCAATATTGGCTTTGGTGTCCTTTCGTTTTCTGCCTGTTGATGAGTCAGCATCAAGCAGATAAAACGGCTGTGTATGTGCGCCTTCAAAAAGAGATTCAAAACGCCAATAAAGAACCTGATGGAAAAAAAGCGGCAATTCGGTTAGAAAATGCTTTGAAAATGGCTCGACCGCTTTTGGACAAAAGGGATACAATGATTGCGCTATTGTGTCATAAATTGGGCGTTTGCTATTATGCTCGAATGGAGGATTGTCACCAGGCGATTGATGCTTATCAACAGGCATTAGACATTCGCAAAGCGGTTCTCGGCGATACGGCGCGTGAGACTGCCCGAACTTTGAATAATATGGCGCAAGTCTATTTATATAGGCGATTTTATGCGCAAGCGTTGACTCATTTTGAACAAGCTGCTAAATTAAAAGTGCATTCCAAATTGGATTCGGCTTTGTATGCAGATATTCTTTATGGGATGAGCGATGTGTACAGCTCCCTCGGTGACCAACCTAAAACATTGGAATACGGCTATTTAGCTATGACGTATTTTAATGATATGAATGAGCGTCGTGAAAATATTCCAAATTGTTTAAATATTTTAGGCATTGCGCACCGTCGGTCAGGACAGTATGAGGAAGCTATCAAACGTTGGCAGCAGGCATTGGATTTGTACGCAACATTGTTTGAAGATGGCGGCATGGCAGATTGCTATGTTGGGATTGGGATTATGTATCGAGCGATGCAAAAATATCCTGAATCGTTGGGTTGGTTAGAAAAGGCGGCGCAAAAATATGGGCGTGATGCTTCCGAAACATTAAGTCTTGCGAATGTGCATGTGGAACGGGCGCGCACGTATCAAATGATGGGTAATTTAAAGGCAGGTTTGGCAGAAGCGCAGTTGTCTTTGAAGTTGCGCCAGGCAAAATTAAATATAGCAGATGGCAAGCATCCGTTATTGACTGAAAGTCATACCGTTATAGGTCATATTTTGCGGGATATGAAATCTTCCTCAGATGCGATGCAATCTTATAATCAAGCAATTGCGTCTGCGGGCGCGGAAATGCCCACAGATTTGTTGGAAATTGTGGCGGCAAAAGCGAAATTATTGCGTTCGACTGCGCAAGAGCCATCTCAATGGCATGAGATTCAACTGTTGTATCAACAAGCGGATAGTTTGATTCAAATTGCCCGAACCATGGCGCGTTCCGAAGATAGTAAATTGAACCTTGCGGAAAAGGCGCGCTCTGTATATGAAGATGCCATATCTATTGCTTATCAATATTATACACAATCCAAAAATAAAGCATATTTAGATAAAGCGTTGTATTTTTGTGAACAAAGTAAGGCGACTTTATTGTTAGAATCGCTGCAAGATAAGCGGGCAAAACAGTTTGCAGGTGTTCCAAAAGAGATTTTAGCGCGGGAAAATGATTTGAAAATGGCATTTAGCTATTGTCAGAAAGAGGTGGCAAAAGCAACACAAGATGTTGATAAAGTGAAGGCGCAGGCGGAATTGGGGAATGCAGGACGCGCTTTAGAACTTTTTTCGCAAGAATTGAGCAAAAAATATCCTGAATATCATCGTTTAAAGTATCAGCCCGCAACGCCTTTAACGGGTGCGCAAATTCAAAAAACCTTGGATTTGGAAACGGCTTTTATAGAATATTTTGTGGGACAAACCGAATTATATTCGGTTGTTTTGACTAAACAATCGGCTGAATTTTACAGTATTCCATTACCACAAAATTTTGAAAGGACTGTTGCTGCTTTTAAAAAAGCTACAGGCGATGAAATATTTGTTAAAGATAAACAATCTATTGCCCTATTCACGCAAAGTTCATTCGAATTATATCAATTGTTATTAGAAAAATCGTTGAATGATTTAAATCATAAAGGTTTGAATATCAAACGATTGCGTTTAGTGAAAGATGGATTATTGGGTTATATTTCGTTTGAAACGTTATTGACGCAACCTTCTACAACGAATCAAGGTAAAAATGTACCATATTTATTGCAAGATTATGCGGTAAGCGAGTTATATTCCAATACGTTGTTAATTCCGAATGAAAATAGTAATAATACGGATGGATTTGGTGGATTTGCGGTTTCGTATGAAACTTTAGCGGATAACCATAATGCTACACGTGGAAAATTGAATCCGTTGCGCTATTCTAAAAAAGAGGTGCGTGAAATTCATAAATTATTCAAAGGTGATACGTTTTTGGACAACGCTGCCACTAAAAATGCGTTCATCAAGCGAGCAAATCAATATGGGATTTTGCATTTGACGATGCACGGCGTGTTGGATGTGAACAATCCGTTACAATCGGCGTTGGTTTTTGCGCAAGAGTCAGATGCCAAAGATTCGACCGCGCATTTATTGACTGTTGCCGAATTGTATGCAACGCCTTTGAAGGCGGGTTTAGCGGTTTTGAGTGCGTGCAACACGGGGAATGGGCAGTTAAAACATGGCGAAGGGATTATGAGTTTGGCGCGGGCTTTTGCGTATTCGGGTTGTCAGACGACTGTTATGAGTCTTTGGAGTATTCCAGATGAGTCCACTTCTGAAATCATGTTAAGTTTTTACAAATATTTAAAAGCAGGTCAACCAAAGGATTATGCGTTGCAACAAGCTAAAAAAGATTATTTAAATCGGCATGAATCCATGCCGAGTAGCACGATTCCAAATGCTTGGGCAGCAACGGTTGTGATAGGCGATGTGATGCCGTTAGTACCGACAAATCCTTTTTTGAAAAAATGGTGGTTGGGCGGCACAGCTGCATTTTTGACAATAATGCTTTTGTTTTTGAATCGAAAAAGGTTTTTGAATGCAAATTAGGTTTATCTTTGCAAACATATTGATACAGAGAGGACATAGATTTTTAAGAATTAAAGCAATAAAATTGTATAATATGCTGATAATCAACAATCTATGTCTCCTATGTAGCTATGTGTTTGCAATCTTGGGTTAAATCACTAAAATCCATACTATGTTCAAAATATTTCCAGACCTTGAAACCATGATTATCAGTATTGGCTTAATATTGATTTTGATGTGGGGCGTGAGTCGTTGCAATGACAAGCAACGCGAATTAACAGGAAAATCGGCACAAATTGGGCTCGAATCCGCGCCACGTGTTCGGGCGATTGATACGGTTTCGATGAGTGCCGTTGGTGCGGCGGTCGCGGCAGCAACAGCAAGTACTCCAAAACCTGTCCCGCCGAAAACGCCTGCACAAGTTCAATTGCAGCCAGCGCAACCGCCTGTGGTGCTTCCTGGCCCATCAACAACGGGACCGAATGGCACAGTTCAAACACAATATGTTTTAACTGCGCCAACGCATAGTGCGCCAACAACGACTGTTACACCGCCATCTGCAATACCTATTACGCCACAAGTCATTGTAAATCAAGCAGTTACACCTGATATTAAATTAGTGCCAGCACATCCGACTTCTGGTGGTTTAACGCCGAAAGGAGCTGTTTCTGCGATTTCGGCACAAGGTGCAGTGGTCGCGCCGAGTGGCCCGACCTTATATGTGACGATTGAGAATTTGAATTTGAGAACGCAACCGAATGTCAGTGGCAAATTATTAGGTCGCTTGAAATTGTATGAACCTGTCACTTTTTTGAGCGAGGTCACGGAAACGACACAACAAGTAACGCTCGCAAATGGCGAAGTGACGAATGAACCTTGGATTAAAATTCGGACTCAAAAGGGTGTGAATGGCTGGGTTTACGGCGCGGGCATCAGCTTTTATAAGAAAAAAAGATAATTTAAAAGCAAATGCTTCGATGATCTTGAAATCACCGAAGCATTTTTTTTCGTACCCACGACCGGATTCGAACCGGTACACCTTGCGGCACTACCCCCTCAAAGTAGCATGTCTACCAATTTCACCACGTGGGTTGATGTAGCACGATTGCGGCGCAAAGATAATACGTTTTTGAAAAAAAAGCAACTTTTTTACCACAAATTACACAAATTTTCACAAATAATTTTGTGAAAATTTGTGTAATTCGCAGCAAACTATAAGAATTTGTTTCAATTTTTTACCAAATTTGCGATTTCTAAACGAATTAAACTTTATTTTTCACAGACAAACCCATTTTTTTATGGCAAAATCGCATGCTAACTTAACAATATTGGCGCTTGCATTGTTAAGTTGCAATCAAAAAGTAGATGAAATTGCTGCTATTAAAGCCGTTTTGGAAAAAGAATCGGCAACTTGGCGGGCTGCTGATATGAAAGGTCATGCGGATTGTTGGCACATTCAGCCATATAGCAAAATTTTGATTTCGACGACAGAAGGCACAATGATAGAGGTGCCGCCGCAAATGATGATTACGCCGACCGCAATGGGGGACGGTGGCACTTCTGTCAATTCCAATTATCAATTTAGTGTTCATGGCAATAGCGCGTGGGTCAGTCATGACGAGATTTCGACTTCCAAAGACGGCAAAAATACGCATTCACAGGAGATACGGATATTAGAAAAAATAGATGGACAATGGAAACTTGTTGGGCAATCTATTCATCAATATAAGCCAAAATAGATTCTATTATCTATGTGTAAATCCTTGATAATCAATTAATTCATTATTCACATCATTTCAATTATGGTTGTTCATCACGTTTATTTTTGGTTGAAAAACTCAGAAAATCAATCCGATACATCGGAATTAGTAGCGGGTTTAGAACTTTTGTCGAAAGTGCCAACCATTCGTTTAACGCATATTGGCACGCCTGCGAGTACGAATCGCGGAGTCATTGAACGGAGTTATGCGATTTCATGGTTATGTTTTTTTGATACGCTGGCGGACGAAGAAATCTATCAAAAACATCCGATTCATTTAAAATTTGTGGCGGATTGCGCACATTTGTGGGAAAAAGTGATTGTTTATGACGCTGTTGGTCCGAAAAGAACTTAGTGTAGAACAAAATTGGAGTTGGGTTAATGGAAATACGGATTACGTGGATTTTCACAAGGTGAATACGGATTTCAAACTACAAACATCCGTATCAATCCCGTGAAAAATCCGTGTAATCCGTACCTCCATTAACCCAACTTTAATTTTTTGAGACACAAGATCGGTTAGGCTCCCCATTTTGAATCTATAATTTAATTTTGATACTTCTGTTAAAAATCGCAGTCTCAACGTTGAGGAACAAACTTAAAACGATACAAAGTTTTTTTTTATTTATTGAAAATTTTGATATTTATTGAAAATCCCATACCTTTGACGATGAATATGTTAAATTTCAATTCTTTGACCCTTAAGCATTTGAGCGCATGGCAAAAAACAGACTATCGCTGCTTTTTTCGTTGGCGATAACGACCACACTCTTAGCACAAACGAATGATTCTCATGTCCGAAAATTAATCGCGGATGGCGTTGCCTTACATGACAAAGGCAAATATGCCGACGCACTTCGCAAATTTCAAACGATTCTTAAAACAAATCCCACACATCCTGCTGCAAATTATGAAGCGGCTAATAGTTGTACTGCGTTGCATCGGTACACAGACGCGCTTAAATACGCCGATAAAGTCCTCGAGAACCCAGATGCGGATTTACCAGATGCCTTTGTTTTAAAAGGAAATGTTTTAGATATGACGGGCGAAGTCCCCAAAGCAATCGAAACGTATCAAGCTGGCTTGGCACAATATCCACAAAATCATTTATTGCATTTTAATCTTGCAGTGGCGCAGTGGGGCGAGAAAGCGTATCAAGTCGCTGAAAATGAATTGATTACAGCTATTAAAATTCGTCCAAATCATGCGGGCAGTCATTTGGTTTTAGGACTTTTGAATCGAGATAGAGGCAATCGAGTTAAATCTATTTTGTCATTATACAACTTTTTGTTGCTCGAACCCGAAGGCAAACGCGCCGAAAGTGCGTTTAAAACATTGGAAGCGTTGACGACGCATAATGATAATGAAGTGCAATTTACGCAAAATGATAAATTGTCTATTTCAATGCAATCGCTGCCCGATGAATCCGATGATTTCAGAAGTGTAGAATTAGCTTGGGCGGTCTCAAAAGCGATTGAGAAAAAAGAAGCTAAAAAAGATAGTCTTGATTCAAAAATAATTGATAATCAATTAGTTGCAGAAGATGGACATCATGTAAACAAACCGCATAGTTATTATGACGGCGATGAATTGACGCGTTTTGCCACTGAAAATGAAAAATTATTTCAATTATTGAGTGATTTGAAAGAGGGTAAAACAGGGTTTTATTGGGAGTTTTATGTAGATTTTTTCGACGATTTGTATAAAAAACGACATACCGAAACGTTGAGTTATTTCGTCAGTTTGACCAAAAAGGAAAATAAAATTATGGATTGGTTGCGCTCAAATCCGCAAAAAGTGGAAGCGTTGAGTGATTGGTACGCGGGTTTTGAATGGAAATTTCAATAGATTGAATTCATAAAATAAAGGAATTAAGGACGCTTGATGTCCTTAATTCCTTTATTTTATGCCGAATTCAAGGAAAATTTATTTATTTTACCTTTCTTTGAAACTTTCAAAGAAAAGAATTGTTCTACTCGCAAAATTCCAAACAAAACAAATGGCAAAAGATATTTACCATAGTCAAAGAAGCCTTAGAAAACGACGGCTGGAATGTGACGCATGACCCTTACAAATTGCCCTAAAACCACTTGTCAACGAATCCCGCGTCACAGGCGAAACCCATGTGATGAAAATTCTATCAATCACACTTTCGGCAGTCGCGTGTTTGACGGTCTCATACAATTTGCGCACAAAACCATTTCGGCTCACATCTAATTTGAAGCGTTCCATATCTAAAGAAAGCAATTCATTCGCAAAGTGGTCATATTCATCTATTAATAGATAAACTTTATTTTCAATACCTTTAATTTGAAGATAACTAAAAAGTGTTTTTATGACATCTTCGGGGCTTTTCTCGCGCAAAACCTCACGCATTTCAGCAGGTTTCAACAAATCGGTATAAACGGCTAAAAATTTTTGACACTTAATAAGGTATTTTTCAAAAAACCCGCATACGTACTTTCATGCGTTTTGGTATCAATGCGACTGTACTCAAATCGCAACACATAATATTGATTCGCTTTTGCGGTCGGATGTTGTCAAATATAATATTTTCCAAATAAAAATTGAAAATCCGCAGCAGATTCGATGCCATAATAATGTTGTAAAATGCTGATAAACAGGCTTTTACCAAAACGATGTGGACGCAAAAACACTTGATATTG
>JBEEMZ010000180.1:0-10126 GCA_041192405.1 Bacteroidota bacterium
TTGTGATTTTGGAAAAAAAAGCATCTCTCTCCACCCCGCCCGTTCTCAAGCCGAACGGTTGCTTGGCGAAATCCCAAAACCATCCTGCGCAAAGTATATCTATCTTCAATTAATTATTGTTGAACCGTTTGTATTTCCATATCTTAACTATTTTTTTAATGACAAACCTGACATAAGTACACAACTTACGTCAGGTTTAGGATAATTTAGACTAAAATTTAAATTATTTCGCAAGCGTAAAGCTATGTTTTCCAGCCAAATAACCTTTGTTATAAACTGAAATATTATAACCACCTTTTTGCAATTTCGCCGCAGGATCCCAAGCTGCACATACTTTTTGAGCATGATTTGCTAATTCTTGCGTTTGCACGAAAGTATATTTCGCTTCAGTACCATCGGTCAATTTAGTTACGCCGCTACCTGGCCCCTCAATCGTAACACCTGTTGCATCTTGAACCGAAACATAAAATGTTTCAGACCCTGCTTTCGCTACATGATTTTCCTGCGCATCGAAACAAAAACGCAATCTTGCAATATTTTGCGCCTTGCTGACTTTGCTTTCTTTACCATTTTTAGAACTCACTTCAAATCCTTGTGGGTCATCAAAATTGTTCACGCGCACAACACTTGCAATATCCACTTTGGTATCCGCTTTCTTTTTTTCCTCTTCCAATTTCGCTTTGACTTCTGTGGTCGTAGCTAATTTTTGAGTCACTATTTCTTTAGCAGCCGTTTGTTCGGTCAATTTTTTCGTAACTTCTTCTTTTGCAGCCACTTCTGTTTTCAATTGCTCCGTAACAACGCCTAATTTGTTTTGCAATTCTAAAATTTGCGCTTTGGAGCCATCTGCGGAAGCCATCAATTGAGCGATTTGCTCTTTTAAAGACTTATTATCGGAAGCCATTGTCGCAAATTTACTGACTTGGGCTTTTAATTCAGCCTTTTTTTGGTCAATGAGGGCATTTACTTGTGCATTTTTACCTTTTTCAGCATCTAACTCTGCTACTTTTGCTTCGTAAATGGTCTGTAAAGAATCTTTTAACGCTTTCGTAGCGGCGAGGTCTTGACTGGTTCCTTCCAATGTTTTCATCGTGGAATCCAATTTTGTTTCGGTGCTACTTTTGTTTGACCACAGATACGCGTTCGTGCCTAATAAAGCAACAATAATCGCGCCTGCCCAAGGTAATAATTTCCCTCTTGAATCTTGATTTTGAGAACTACTCATAATAACGTTTGTTTTGATTATTCTAAGTGTGGAATAAAAATTTACGTCTTAAAGACTCTTTAAAACACTCTCGTCACACACTTGTTAAGTTAAGAAAAACTTAAAATAAAATTTGGTTTTGTTTGCTCTTAGCAAAAATAAATTTAATACTTATTTCCCAAACGCATTTTTAAAATATGTAAATCATTGATTACCAATCTTTACTTGCGTCAATGCAGGCAATGTGATTTACTCAATGATGGATACTAAATTTTGATTTAGCACAGACCAATCATTGATAGGCATTCAAAAATACGCTTGGGATTTGTTGATAAAAAACTGATTCTGGTTGGAGTTGGAAGCTCTGTTTGCTGGCGAAGAAGACTATTTAATCTTGCAGAAAAAATCATGCCGCAATTTGTTCAATACCGCGCTAAAAACGTTTTGCGGTTGAAAAAATTGTGTGGTAGTGGATTTTTTATTCAATATCGTTCGGAACTTAAATCTTTAACAACTCAGGAGTATCCTTAAAATGCACACATTTAGATAAGAAAAATTCGTTCCAATCCTTAAATCAGCTTCATCCGTTTTACCATTTCAACTTTTTATGCGTTCAATATTTGCCAGCCCCGTAGAATAGCATAAATTAATTGAAAAAAGTGTAATTTTGCCCAATTCAAAGTCAGTTGCTGCTTTCAATTCAATATAATTAGGTAAAAAAGACCTTCGATAGAGCAAAAACCTAATTTTTGATTGTTTTGCAAAAAAATCAAAAATTAGGTTTTTGTCTTATTTTCCTAATTTATGAGCACTATGCGTCCTATGTCAAGATGTGTTTCAAGCAAAATACCAATTCAATTATCAAATATGTTAAAAGAAAAAATCAAGTTATTAGCCAAATCTTATTTGCCCGACATCATCGCCATTCGACGGCATTTGCATCAGTATCCAGAATTGAGTTACGAAGAAGTCGAAACGGGCAAATATGTAGCAGAAAAATTAAAAGCGTTAGGCATTGATTATCAACATGGTATCGCTGAAAATGGGGTTGTTGGCATGATTCGCGGGCAAAACCCAAATTCTAAAATTATTGCATTGCGCGCTGATTTAGACGCGCTGCCCATCCAAGAAGCAAATAATATTTCGTATAAATCCAAAAAACAAGGCATCATGCATGCCTGTGGACATGACGCGCATACGGCTTCGCTGCTCGGCGCGGCGCGGATTTTGAACGATACGCGGGCGCATTGGTCTGGCACTGTGAAATTAATTTTCCAACCTGCCGAAGAAAAAACGCCTGGCGGCGCAAGTATTATGATTAAAGAAGGCGTTTTGGAAAATCCAAAACCTGCGGTCATCTTGGGGCAACATGTGCATCCGCCGTTGCAAGCGGGCAAAGTTGGGTTAAAACCTGGGATTTACATGGCTTCGGCGGATGAATTGTACTTGACGGTGCGCGGTCACGGCGGTCACGGCGCGATGCCGCAAGAGTGTATTGACCCGATTTTGATAACGGCTCATATTATTACGGCATTGCAACAAGTCATCAGTCGGCGGGCGGATCCTGCGATTCCGACGGTTTTGACCTTAGGCAAAATACAATCCGTTGGCGGTGCAACCAATATTATTCCTGATAAAGTCGTTTTAGAAGGCACTTTTCGGACGCTTGACGAGACTTGGCGGCAGAAAGCAAAACAAATTATGACAAAATTAGCAGAAGGCATTGCAGAAAGTATGGGTGGTTCCTGCGAATTTGTCATACAACATGGTTATCCCGTTTTGTTTAATAATGAGGCACTTACGCAACAAGTAAAAAAAGATATGATTGAATTTTGTGGTGCCGATAATGTGGTAGATTTGCCAATGCGCATGACAGCAGAAGATTTTGCGTACTATTCGCAAGTGATGCCTGCGTGTTTTTACCGTTTGGGGACAGGCAATAAAGAACTTGGCATCACATCGGGATTGCACACCGACACCTTTAATATAGATGAATCGGCATTGGAATTGAGCATTGGATTAATGGCATGGTTGGCGGTGAAAGCATTATCAAATCATTCAAATTTGGTATGATTCCAAAATAAAAAATTCATTATTCATCATTCATCATTACAATGAAACGTAAAGATTTTATTAAATCTGTAATTGGCTTATCCTCAATGGCTACGCTTGGTTCGTTTAAAAATTTAACGACCGATTGGAAAGAGCAGGATGAACAAATGCCTGTTTTATTTATCGGACACGGCAGCCCGATGAACGCGATTGAAGACAATGAATTCACACGCGGTTGGAAAAATATGTTGATGTATGTGCCGAAACCAAAAGCCATTTTAATGGTTTCGGCGCATTGGGAAACCAAAGGTACCTTTGTCACTGCGATGGAAAAGCCACAAACCATTCACGATTTTGGTGGATTTCCAAAACAATTGTTTGAAACGCAGTATCCCGCAAAAGGCAGTTCATGGCTCGCGGCGGAAACCAAACAAACTGTTTTGACAACGCCGATTGGTTTGGATGAGGCATGGGGCTTGGATCATGGCGCGTGGAGCGTTTTGAAACATTTGTATCCCGAGGCGGATGTGCCTGTGGTGCAATTAAGCTTGGATTACACGCAAAAAGCGCAATATCATTACGATTTGGCGAAACAATTGCAAAGTTTGCGCAAAAAAGGCGTTTTAATTATTGGCAGTGGGAATATGGTGCATAATTTTCAATATGCTCAAATGCGAGGTGATTTTAATGCTCATTTTGGGCATGATTGGGCGATTGAGGCAAATGAAAGTTTTAAAAAACTGATTTCGGAAAATAATTATAAAGATTTAATTGGTTTTGAAAAATATAGTACGGCATTGCGCCTTTCCGCGCCTACGCCTGACCATTATTTGCCGATGCTTTATGCGATTGCATTACGCGGGGAACGCGAAAAAGTAGATTTTTTCAATGATGCTGTTGTTGGCGGCTCGTTTTCAATGACTTCGTTGAAAATTAGTAAGGAATGATCAGGATGAACGAAACGTTATTTTTAGAATCTGTTTTTCAAATAATCTAAAATGCTCTTTGAAAGAAGTTTCGGAAAAATTCCAATTTTCCGAAACTTCTTTTAAAAACGACTTTTCGTTCACCCTAATTTTTTTTAGTTCCAATATTGATAATCAATAATTTATAAATTATAAGTTTAACAACTCAGTAGCATAGAAGCGGCTGTTAATGAAATTCAAATGAGCGTACCCATTCCTAAATCACGCGTCCCAAAGATGATTTTGTTCAAGAATCATCTTTTGAACAATAATTTTTTAATTATATGTTTTTTCAAAATATTAAAATTTATTCAAAATAAAAAATGAATCTTGGCGTTAGGACGTTGAGGATACATTTTATTTTCTAACAAAAAAAACTAAAAAAGATTAAGCTATGATGAAGCAGTGGTTCGGATTAATGAGTTTTCTACTCTTTTTCGGGGTACAAGCGATGGCGCAGCAGGATAAACCGTTGAAACGCCTTCCTTCGGTGGTCGTTAAAACATTGGAGGGCAAAAGCATCAATATTCAGGAATATGGTCGGAAAGGGCGACCTGTTGTGTTAAGTTTTTGGGCGACTTGGTGTGCGCCATGCAAAAAAGAATTGGATGAACTCCATAAAACGTATGCGGCTTGGCAGAAACAATATCATGTTGAAATCGTCGCAATCACCGTAGATGATGCGCGTGGATTGCCAAAAGTGAAGCCGATGGTGGCGCAAAAAGGTTGGAAATATACGGTTTTGAGCGATATGAATAAAGAATTGCAAGAGGCATGTAGTATTCCGAATGTGCCTTATACGATTTTGCTCGACAAAAAAGGGAATATTATTTATCAACATAGTGGCTATTTGCCAGGCGATGAACAAGAATTATTGAAAAAAATTACAGAAATTGCGAGTAAATAGTTCGTTAATTTAGAATCAATCCACTAAAAATGCCACTTATGCACATAAGTGGCATTTCTAAGTTAAAAATTGCGAACCAATAGAATCGGTTCAGGTTTAACCATTGCGCCTGCAGGCGTATTCGGCAATTCGATAGGGAAATCCAATGTAAAAGTCGCTTTCACGCGTTTACCATCTTGTAAACCAGGTTTCCAGCGCGGCAAAATCGTGAAAATCCGCACGATTTCAGCATCAATATCTAAGGATAATCCTTTCAAAATCTCCACATCTTGTACGGTGCCATTGTAATCCACGACGAATCGCACCCGAACAACCCCTTCCAATTGTTTTTTCCAAGCAGAATAAGGATATTTAAATTGTGATTTCAAATGTTGATATAATCCAATACTTCCGCCTTGAAACGTAGGGTAATTTACAACTTCAATAGGGCGAATCGGTTCTATACTCGCGGAAGTGCTCGCGGTTTGTCCCAAAAGAGTGGTGAACGGCATGATTGAAACAGCAAACATCCATGCTGCAATGCGTAAACTTATTTTCATTGCCTTATTACTGCGAATCATAACAATTTTTTTTTAATGGCTATTTAAATTTTTTCTTTACTTTGATTTCTCAAAAAAAAACAATTATGAGGCAGCTAAATAAGCAAGATATGAGAATTTGTGACAATATTTAAATTGTAAAATTATTTTTTTTAATATTTGTCTAAACGGACTTGGGAGGATTTTAGAATACAAAAGTTTATAAATATGAGATTCTGGTTGAATATTTGATTACTCAATTGGAAATTAGATGCAAAAAAGACGCATTTGGCATGGTTTGTCACAATTCATTGAAAATTAATTTTTTATAAAAAATTGCATTTTGTGACAATGATATTTTGACAAGAAAACAGTATTTTCAAAAAAAATGTGTTATTTGTGTAAACCTTTTCAATGAGATTTATCATTATACGAAGAAAAAATTGCAAGGTTTCAAAAAAAAAGCGTTATTTCGATTTCGGAATGGTGTTAGTTAGTTGGTTGGTTAGTTAGTTGGTTGGTTAGTTGGTTAGTTAGTTGGTTGGTTGGTTAGTTAAACAATTTATTATCAACTATTTCACCAACTAACCACCAACCAATCAACCAACTAACCAACTAACTAACTAACTAACTAACACCATTCTGCAATCCATCAATTTTTATCTTATATGACAATGAAACAACAAACCTTTTTTCAACTTATTTTCAGCTTATTAGCGTTAATAACCAATTTTTGTTTGGCACAACCTCCCGTAGCACAAAATTATGTAGTAGAAAAAATTCACGACGGAGTGAATTCATCGAAATATGATGAGATTACGCCTGTCATTAGTATTGATGGCAAAACCTTGTATTTTACGCGAGTGGGTTCGCCCGATTTTTGCAGGACGATTGCGGTGGATGGCAAAGACATCGCTCAGGAGTACAATATTCGCACTTATGAACAGGTTTTATCAAGCATTTATGGACAAATTGTGGGCAGTGATGTAGTTTTGAATCCATTTCAATCCGATTTGAATCAAGATATTTGGTTTGCCGAAACGCATCACAGTCCGTTTGACCGCGTTTTACACCCCGATGCGCCCCTTAACAATGCACTTCCAAATAGCATTTGCTCGCTAACACCCGACCCAAATACTTTTGTCGTGGTCAATCAATTTCCAAGCGACGGCGGTATGAATAAAGGTTTTTCATTCATTCAACGGCGCATTTCGGAAAGGAACGATTGGAATGATTGGACGGAGCCGCAACCGATGAATATTGATAATTATGATATTATGGGCAAAGCCGTCAGTTTGACGATGAGTGGTGACGGCAAAATCCTAATTCTATCCCTGCCTGCGGCGGATTCGTATGGTGATAATGATTTATACATATCGTTTAAAACAGGTGAAAATCAGTGGAGCACACCCAAAAACATGGGTAATAAAATCAATTCATCGGGGCGTGAAATCACGCCACACCTGTCAGCAGATGGCAATTATTTGTATTTTGCATCGAACCGAGGCGATTCTCAAGGGTTGGATTTGTATTTTTCGGCACGCTTGAGCGATGGTTGGGATGAGTGGATGACTCCGCGCCGTTTGATTGACCCGATTAATTCGTCGTCGGATGATACGCAACCGTATTTTAATTTGGCGACAGGTTATCTCTATTTTTCTTCTAAAAGAGACGGTTCGAGTGACATTTTTAGGGTGAAAATTGCCGACCCAAAACCGCAATCTTTTATTTTAAAAGGCAAAATCATCAACGCGCAAACCCAACAATTGACTGATGCGAAAGTCATGTATGGGGATGTGCGTACTGGTTATGAATGGGAAGCGTATTCCAAAGGCGGTTTATTTGAAATCAAAATGGATCAAGGCAAAGCCATTAAAATGACCACTTTTAAACATGATTTTATTAACCATGAAATTGAAGTTAAATTTGATAAGAATACGTATATTCCTGATAATCAAGAAGTTATATTGTATGTGGATAGCGTAGGCGTAGGCACAGCGATTACACTTGACCCCATTTATTTCGAACAAAGCAAGCCTTATATTATGAAAAAATCGTTTCCAACATTGGATAAATTGGTGAATATCCTGCAAACGCATCGCAAAATTAAAATTAGAGTAGAAGGGCATACGGATAATCAAGGCGCGAAATTGCAAGAACTTTCTGAGGCGCGGGCGAATGAAGTGCGAAAATATTTAATTCGTTCCAAAATTAATAGCAAACGGGTGGAAGCTATCGGTTTGGGCGCGACGCGACCTGTGAGCGACAATAAGTCTGATGTGACGCGGCGTTTGAATCGGCGTGTGGAAATAAAAATTATTGAAACCAATTGATTGTGGATTGAATTTTGTTATTTTTTAGTATCCATAAATTCAGGATAAATCGGGTTGATGGAAGTACGGATTACACGGATTTTCACGGACTGATGCGGATATTCATAGCTTAAAATCCGTATCAATCTGTGAAAACCCGTGTAATCCGTACTTCCATCAACCCCATTTAAATTTTTATTCACTAAGGAATCGTCCTAAAAATGCTATATCGCAACAACAATTCAACCAGCAAAAGCGTTAAGGCCGCCCATAACCAAGGATGAAAATGCTCGCTTCGCCGCCGTAATGTCGAAATATCAATTTTTGATTTTTCCAAACGGTCAATTTCGTTGTAAATCCGTTGCAATTCAGCCATATTTGTAGCGCGATAATATTTTCCACCAGTCGTCGCGGCGATATTTTGCAACAACGGCTCATCAATACTCACAGGCACTAAACCCATAATATATTTTCCATCACTGCGCCGACCGACAGGCGACATCGCTTCCCCCTGCGAACCGACTCCAATCGTGTAAACTTTCACCATTTTTTCCTTCGCCAACGCCATTGCCGCATCGGGTTTGAAGTAACCTGCTGTATTTTCGCCGTCGCTCATCAAAATCGCAATCCGACTTTTGGCAGCACTTTCCTTCAAACGGTTGACGGCAGTGGCAAGCCCCATGCCGATAGCTGTGCCATCTTGAAGGAAACCACATTCCAATTTCGCTAAAAACTCGCGCAAAACCGCATGATCCGTCGTCAATGGACATTGCGTGAAGGCTTCACCCGCAAAAACGACTAATCCAATACGGTCATGAGGTCGTTTTTCGATGAAATCACTTGCCACTTTTTTGGCAGCTTCCAAACGATTCGGAACAAAATCTTCCGCCAACATACTACTCGACATATCCAAGGTTAACATAATATCAATGCCTTCCGCTTGAATATTTTCATTTTTAAGGAAGGATTGCGGGCGCGCCAACGCAACCACTAACGACACAAACGCCAACCCGCGCAACACGGGCAGCAAACCGCGCAATTGTCCGCGCCAAGAACTCTCTCGACCAAACGCTGCTAAATTAGAAAAAGTGATGGTCGCGTAATGATGCGGATGCGCGTGCCGATACCACCAAGCCGCCACAGGCAGCAATAACAAAAGCGCAAAAAACTCTGGATTGGCAAACACTTATATATTTTTTTTATTTTAATTTAAACCTAAATGCGTTTCAATATAACCTTTGCAACGCTTTAATATGCGTACAATTTGTAATAAAATTTGTTCATCGGTCGCATCGTAAGAACGGCTAATGCTATAATTTTTTCCTTCCAAGGTCAAAAAATGCCAATATTTGCCTTGCACATACACGCCATACATCGGATGTGGCGGCTGATTGAGTTCGTAAGTAGCCAACATTGCGACTAAAAGTTGCCCTTCAGGGTCGTTGTTGGCACTGGAACGCAATGGTTTATACTCGTGCACCAAAAAAAAAGGTTGACGCGGTTTTTGTTTTCCAGTGGAAACAATCATTTCGACACGCCCTCGTAAATCTACTTTTTTTTGATGAATATCTTTGACAGATGCCGATAAAGTCCTTTCAGCAAAGGTTTTATAAATACCATCTTTTTTGAAATTGACTAATCGAATCACATCATTGATGAAAAATATTTTGACTTCTTCCTCATTCCAATAAGAAATTTCTTTGCACAATTCTGCCCGACAAATTTCTAATTTTTGCACTTCTTCTTCCGAAATCACTTCATCCGCCGCTAACCAATGCATTAAAACGGCGTGTTTTGGAACTTCTGCTAAACCAAAAGTTAATTCTAATTCTTCTCGCTCCCAACGTTCAAATGGTTTCATTATCAATGATTTAAGTAATGATGAATGATGCATTTTATAATGAATTGATTATCAATTTATTGTAAAATGCATCATTTTCTAATTTGATAAATTCGTATCGTTACTTTTAGTAATAGGTTCGGTTTCCATAACCAATTCCATTGCCGTTGCGTAGGCTTCATCATGCACGTCAAGTTCTGGAACGACTTTGGCGAATTTGACTAAATCTGCCATTTGCAACAATTTTTTGAATTTAAATTGTATCGCCAATGGCATATCGGTTTGGCGCAAAGCGGCAATTAATTCGTCCGAAGTGGATTCCAATGCA
>JBEEMZ010000181.1:0-10074 GCA_041192405.1 Bacteroidota bacterium
TCCATCTGCGTCCAATGATACAATGGGTTGCGCAAAGTATATGGAACTGTTTCTGCCCATTTACGGAATTTTGTTCGGTCATCGGCAGTTCCTGTAATATAATTTTCGTTTACCCCTAAGGTGCGCATGGCACGCCACTTATAATGATCGCCTTTGAGCCAAATTTGGGTCAAATTAGAAAATTGTTTATTTTGCGCGATTTCATCGGGCGGCAAGTGGCAATGATAATCAATAATCGGCATATCCTTCGCAAACTCGTGATAGAGCGTTCGCGCCATTTTGGAATGCAATAAAAAGTTATCTGTCAAAAAAGATTTTGAACGATGATTTATAATTTTCATATTTTAATTATTTTTGACACGAATTTCACGAATCTAATAAAAAAATTCGGGCTAATTCGTAAAATTCGTGTCTGATTCAGTATCCATTTTTTTTAACCATGTAAATAATTGATTACCAACGGTTTCTGCAAAATGAGGAAGCGCAATCCATGATTTTTCAAAAAGACGCTCATCCATAAGTAATTGATTTACAAAGGTTTGTACAGAATGAGCATTTACTGTTTTCAAACGCGTCCAATGCTCATTCAGCAAACTCGCTTTATCATCTTGAATCAGATAAGGCGCGTCATTAACAGGATTTTTTCCAAAAAATTGACCATTTTCTTGCTTTTCAGCCCTCGAAAAGAGCAAATAGGCGGCAAATCCAGTGGTCATCAACGGCGGTAACTGCCCATTTTGTTGAACATATCGTTCAAAAGTGGCTCCATTGCGTGCCTGCATTTTCGCAGAATGCTGTAAAGTGATGCTCAATAAACGATGCACAATGTACGGATTGCGAAATCTATCCAAAACCGCTTGCGCAAACGCAGGTGCATTTTCACTAATAGATTGCACAGTCGGCAAGATTTCAGAAAGAAGCACTTTTTCGACAAAAGTACTTGTCTCAGGGTGATTCATCATTTCGCCAACCGTTTGTAACCCTTGCAAATGCGCGTAAGCAACTGAAATGGTATGTCCACCATTCAAAATCCTCAATTTTTGCTCCCGAAAAGGCGTAATATCCGATGCCAAAACGACTTCTGAACCCACTTTTGCAAAACTCAACCGATTAAAAGCGCGCTCTGTCCCTTCAATCGCCCACAATGCAAACGGCTCTGCATCTATACATAAATTATCTTCATAATTCCATAATTTAAAACATTTTGTTTTTTTTTCATCAGAAAGTGCACCCGTCACGATTTTGTCAACTAACGAATCACAAAAATCACAACTTGTTGATAACCAATCTATAAAAGGTTGAGGCAAATGATTTTTTTGAGCCTGTCTGATTACAAATTGTTTCAAAATAACACCATTATTCACCACTAATTCTGTTGGAACAATCGTTAAACCTTTCGTTTCATCGCCATCAAATGCGCGAAATCGTTCATATAAAAAACGCGTTAATTTCGCAGGAAACGATTTTGGTGCAATATTTTTTGTAATATCTTCTTCCACATATTGCAAACCCGCTTCTGTTGTATTGGAAATAATGATTTCCAAATCGGGATTCGACGCGCAAGATAACACTTTTTGCCAATCTGTCACCGTACTCAAAACGCGATTTATCGCTGTAATAACAGTCGTTTCCGCATGAGGTGCGCCTTGCACGATGCCGCGTTGACGCAATGTATAACAATTATCTTGCATATCAAAAACAGGTTCAACCGCGCCTGTTGTCTTTACAACCACAATTCGCCCCTTGAAAATACCTTTTTTATTGGCTCTGTCAATTAGGAAATCGGGCAATCCGCGCAATAAAACACCTGTTCCAAATTGTAATACTTTTTCGGGTAATTCAAATTGCTCGGCGGATATGCCGAGTGTATTAATACAATAATTTTTATTTAAAAGATTCATTTTCAAATACTTATGTAATGATGAATAATGAATTTATACAAAAATTCATCATTCATCATTCATCATTTTTTTGTTAAAAGCCATTTTGCTAAATCTCGCGCCGCTTTGAAATTGTCATAATCGGCAGGTAATTTTTTACCATCTACGTATTCGTTATAAAGCCAAGGGTCGCCAATTGCAAAAACAGTTCCTTTTCCAAAACGCGATGTTGCCATAATAATGTCATTTTCCTGTGTAACGGTCGCTTCCGCAGGTGCTTTGACCGACAAAACCGACAATTCTTTAACAAAAAGTTTTTTAGCAGTCTGGAAAATCGAATGATTTGTTGGAACGTCAACGGTGCCTTGTTCAAAAAAATTGTTTTTAACCATATTGCGACTTTTATTCGTGAACTGAATCCCAAATACACTTGCTAATTTATTAAAATGTGTTATTTCACAATTAGAAGTATCATTCGCCATCAAAACCAAAGTTCCACCTTTTTTAACCCACTTTTTAAGGACTTCAATAGACTTGTCATCCATAAAATGAGGATTGTCAGTTTCTTTTTTGGTATCAGGGTCAACGATGATGTAAACAGACGCATTTTTTAAATTATCAAGTGTCGGTGTCACAGTTAGCGAACTAAGCGTCGCGCCATGACGCGCAAACGCATCTCCAAACCATGCAAATCCTGAATTTGTATGGTCTTCCCAAATGTAATGAAAACGTTCTTGTTTGCCTTCCGAATTTTTCCGATACTCATTGTTAAAATAATAATCTAAAACCACTGTTTTGCCTTTGCCGACTTGTGCGTATGTTTCCAAACGCTCCATTTCGACACTCGCCATCAGGAATGGAGCCGCGCCTTTGATGTCGTCAGTACGCCTCGGTTCAGAAACATAATATTTAAAACTACCATCTCTATACGGGTTTCCACCCAATCCTGCAACACTACATACATCATTCAAATGTATAAAGTTTTGATTATCACTGCTTATGAATGTTCTCAATATGCCTACATACGCTTTTTGACCAATAGATAAATATTTTTTATCTAACGCGCCCAATCGAACGCCTTTCAATAAACTGTAAGTAAACATTGCTGTTGCAGAGGCTTCTGCATAATTTCCATCTGTCTTTACTTTGTCCAAAACTTGATACCAAACACCTGTTTCCGTTTGAAATGGCGCAATTGCGGCAGCTGTTCGTTGCAAAATTGCTACGAGTTCTGCACGGCGTGGATGATTTTTTGGAAAATAATCCAACACATCTACGAGACCTACCATGTACCAGCCCATCGCTCGACCCCAAAAATGTGGTGATTGCCCTGTCACAGAATTAGCCCATTTTTGCTCTTTTGCTGCGTCAAAAGCGTGATATAACAAACCTGTTTTGGCATCCCGTGTACCGCGCTCGCACCAAACAAATTGATTGACAATATCTTCAAAATTGTTAGGTTCGTTGAAAAGAATGGAATATTCTGTATAAAATGGCTCACCCATATACAATCCATCCAACCACATTTGAAAAGGATACCGTTTTTTATGCCAAAAACCACCTTCTTTTGTACGCGGCTGCGTCGAAAGTTGTTTGCGAAAAGTCTCCGCAGCCAATTTATATTTGGTTTTGCCCGTTTGTTGATATAGCAAAAGGCACATTCGCGCAGGGGGCAACATGTCAATATTGTATTCTTCCATGTTGTAAGTGCGAATTTGTCCATCTTCCTGCACATAATTATCAATTAATTTTTGAATATAGCGAAAATAGTTGCCATCGCCTGTCTTGCGCCAAACTTGCTCAATGCCAAGCAGTAATACGCCCATTTCATAATTCCACTTATCGGGTTTTGTTTTGTCGTAACAGAGCGAGTCGGGATGTTGCGACATTAAAGTGGCTGCCATGCGTTCCGACCAATCGGTTTGCGCGTGCAATTGAAGGTTGATGAGTAAGATTAGAAGACTTATAATTTTTTTCATAACTTATATTTAGCTGATTACTAATTTTTTACATTGCTTTTGTCATTCCGTAGTTTCCTACGGAATGACAAAAGTTTATTGCACTTTAATTGCTTTTTTATTCACGCCTTCGCCGAATACATTTTGACCAGTTGCGGTATTCAATAAGCGCAAATTATCACTTTTCACACCATTTACATTCAAAATCGTTTTAATATTATTAGAAAATTCAATCTTATCAAATATCAAATTTTTACTATTTGAAATCATGGCTAAAGTAGCATCTTCTGTCACCGAAAAACGAATATTTTTAAATCGAATATTATCGCCTTCTATACAATAAATGCCTTTTTTCGCCTCAATCGCACTATTTTCAATCGCAATATTTTGAACATTCATCTCAGGCAAACCCCGAATCACAATCCCGCGTGATGCACCTATACATGAAATATTTTGAATCAAAAAGTTTTTAAATACAGGCGTTTCTTCCGAAACAGGCTTGGTTTCAATCTTCGGATTTGACTCACTTTCTGCAAAATCTTTACCATTATAATACATGTCAAACAGAATCGCTTCGCCCAAAATATTCGTCATCGAAATGTCAGAACAGTAAATATTTTCAACAACACCGCCGCGCCCACGTGTGGTTTTGAAGCGCAATCCAATATCCGTACCCATGAATGTACAGTTTGTAACAAACAAATTACGCACTCCACTTGACATTTCAGAGCCAATTACGAACCCGCCATGCGCCCGATAGACAATATTATTGCGAATAATGCCATTTTCTGTTGGAAAATTGCGTTTTCGCCCTTCTGCGTCGCGCCCTGATTTTATAGTGATGCCGTCATCGCCCACATCAAAACTACAACCTTCTATTAAGAAATTTTTGCAACTCTCCACATCCATTCCATCGCCGTTTTGAGCAAAATGAGGGGCTCGAGCAATCGCATTTCGAACCGTCAAATGCTCGCACATTAACGGATGAATCGTCCATGCAGGCGCGTTTTGAAACGTTACATTTTCCAACAAAACGTTTTGACAACGCGTCAAAACAATTAAATTGGGGCGCAAAAATTCTTTAATTGCTGCTGCTTTTGTCGAATCATAACCTTCCGCAATCACACCTGGACGCTTCATCGTAGAGCCTTTCAAGGCGCGTTCCGTCGGATACCACATCTGTTTATCTTCGGTCAAAACCCCGCCAGATGCTAACCATTTTTTCCAATCTGCCTCTGTCACTTTCTCTTTTTTCAACATCCGCCATGATTCACCCGCGCCGTCAATAACGCCTTTGCCCGTAACTGCAATGTTAGAAGCATCCACAGCCCAAATCGGTGGTTGTACACGATAGGCATCGGACCCTTCCCAGTTTGTGCGAACGATTGCATATTGCTCATAATCTTTCGTGAATTGCAACAATGCGCCCTGTTCCAAATGCAAATTTACATTGGATTTCAACACAATCGGACCTGTCAACCATAAACCGCGTGGAATCACCACCACACCACCGCCTACTTCGTATGCCATTTGAATGGCTTGTTGAATCGCCGCCGTATTGAGGGTAATGCCATTGTCCTTCGCGCCGTAACGCGTGATGTCAAAACTATCTTTGCGAAAAAAAGGTTGGTAAATTTGAGGCAATTCGTGCAAATATTTGTCATTAAACACTGATTTTTTCAAAAAACTTCGCAACGGATGTCCCATTGCAATCAATCCGTCGCAAAACAAACCTGCCATACTCGCCGCACCATAACGCGTAAAATGAGTGTTATCTTCTATACCTTTTGGATGTTTTGCAAAAATGCCCCCTTGATAATGCATAAAAAGTCGTTTTGAACCCTCCACACCCTGTTTTTCAATCGTTTTTTGGCTCGAACGGTGCATATCAATGATGGGTACAATCAGTTTTTGCGCCAAGTCTCGAACAACTACTGGATAGTCGCCATGTTGATCCACGAATTGACCATTTGCATCAAATTTGCGCCGCATTACAGGTGTCATTAAGATTGGATTTGCGCCTTTTTCACGGATTTCGGCGATGAAACGGGTCAAATTTTGACGATAATCGGTTTGTGGAGCTGCGTAACGAAGCGAATCCGATTCTTTTGCGTCATTGTGACCGAATTGCAAAACGACGTAATCTCCTGATTTTACCTTGTCAATCACGCCTTTCCAATGTCCTAAGGTGCGGAAACTTTTGGTGCTGCGCCCGTTGACTGCGTGGTTTTCAATGCGAATCGCTTCGGTGAAATAGTCGGGTAGCACCATGCCCCAACCTGTTTCGGGTGCGTCAATGGGTGCTTTATTCGCCATCGTCGAGTCGCCGCATAGAAAAAGGGTGGGGCGTTCTTCGGGTTGGAAGGCGAATAGGGTGAGTAAACTGCTTGCAATTAGTAATTTTTTCATTGCTTGATTCGTTTTTTTTTTAACATATAGGTACATAGGGAACATAGGGTTTTTAACACATAGGGTTTTAAATTTATGGGTAGTGGGGCTGGATCCTCTAATTTTGAAAGAGAACTATCGCAATAGATTCCGATTGTACCCTTCGATTATAGAAAAAGATTAATTTTGTCCGATTTTTTAAAAAAAAAGGAAAGCGTAAAGGTATGAAAAAGGATTTGCCCAAACAAGGAATTTGCAAAATCATTATTTAAGAAACCTTTTTTCTATAGGGTTGCAAAAACCATCACTAAATTACTGAACTTATGAATTTTTATCTCTACATAAGTATTTGTTTATCAATGCTTTATAGTGGCTTTGTATTGCGATACGTGTATTTTTGGAAACAAATGCCGATTGCACCTGACCCAGATGAGGCGTATCATCCAACCACATTTATCACGGTTTTGATTCCTGTTCGGAATGAAGCTGACCATATTTTAAATTGTTTAAAAGCAATTTTGCAAAATAATTACCCGCAAGATTTGTTAGAAATCATCGTTTTAGACGACCACTCTACAGATAAAACAGCCAAAATTGTTTGCGAAATCATTGATAATCAATGGTTTAAAAATTTGTGCTTATTGCAATTGGCAAATTATCCGCCACCTGAATCTCCTGCATTTAAAAAATATGCAATTCAATTGGGTATTGAAACCGCAAAAGGCGCGCTCATCGTTACAACCGATGGCGATTGTCGTGTGCCTGCAAAATGGTTGTTTCATATAGCACAATTTTATGAAACGAAACGCGTCAAATGTCTCGCTGCCCCCGTCCGTTTTGATACCGAACTCAATGATTTTCAACGCTTTCAATCCTTAGATTTTCTCGGCATGATGGGCGTAACGGCGGCAGGTATTCAAGGCAAATTTACATTGATGGCGAATGGTGCTAATTTTGCTTATGAAAAAGCTGTTTTTCACGAAGTCAATGGTTTTCAAGGGATTACGCATCAAGCTTCTGGTGATGATATGTTGTTGATGGAGAAAATTGCACATCGTTATCCGAATGACATTGGTTTCCTAAAAAATAAAAATGCAACCGTTTTGACTTTACCCAAACAAAATATTGCCGATTTCCTAAGTCAACGCATGCGCTGGGCTTCTAAAACTTCTACTTATACGCGTATTGAGACGATTGTGCAATTGGCGACAAGCCTACTTTTTAGTTTAAATATTGTAGGAAGTGGATTCTTTTGTTTTTGGAAATTATCGTTTTTGCCCATTTTTGTACTTCAGATTTTGACCAAAACGATGATTGATTTCTATTTTTTAAACCAAATGGCTCTTTTTTTCGACCGCAATGACTTGATGAAGCGATTTTATAAATCAGAAATGTATCATCTATTATACATTGTGATTGTTGGAGTTACGGTTCAATTTAAAAAAAAATATGAGTGGAAAGGGCGAACTGTTCGCTAAATTGCAAACACAGAGGGACATAGGAGACAGATGCAGTGTGCAAAAATTTGGGAAAACAGCTGTTTATTGTCTCTAAATGATAGGATATTACTTATTTATGAAAAAAAATAACAATTATTCCGTTCTTAGTGTTGTAGTTAATTGGCAAATGTAAACATGAATGATGAATTTCATAATTAATTGAAAATCAATTTATTATAAAATTCATCATTCATCATTCATCATTCATAATTACTTCATAGATAATGGCACAAGGCAGATGGCGCGTTGAAGACGATGCGCCTAAAACTAAAATCACCAAAGAGTCGTTTCGGGAAGCACTCAAAATTTTTGAATTTGTGCGTCCGTACACCTGGTCAATCATCATTGGGTTGGTGATGTTATCCCTTTCGACGTTTTCCTTTATGATTTTCCCTTATTTGTCGGGCATCATGGTCGATATCGCACAAGGGAATTCGAGTAAATTACCTGTTTTTTTCCGCAACATCAACTTAAAAGATGTAGGACTTTTTTTAGTAATTTTATTTGTGATGCAGGGCGTGATTTCCTATACCCGCGTGATGCTGTTTGCCCGTGTGAGCGAACGCGGTATTGCCGATTTGAAAGATGCTTTATATCAAAAAATGATTACTTTACCGATTAGTTTTTTTGAAAAAAGTCGAATTGGCGAGTTAATTAGCCGTTTGAATTCGGATGTGGATAAATTGTATAATACATTTTCCATTACTTTAGCAGAATTCCTCCGCCAAGTGATTGTTTTGGTGATAGGAGTCATCGTTTTAAGCCTTACCGCAGGTGGTTTAGCGCAAGTGATGTTAATGACTTTTCCAATTATTGTCATTGGAGCGATGTTTTTTGGGCGATTCATTCGCAAAATGGCAAAGGAGCGTCAAGACCAAATCGCTGAAACCAATATTATCCTCAATGAAACGATTACAGCTATCAATTCCGTCAAAGCGTTTACGAATGAAGGTTTTGAGGCGGCACGTTATCATCTTGCCAATGCCAAATCGGTAGATACTTCCATGAAATTTGCTAAAGCAAGAGGTGTTTTTGCGACTTTTATAGTGGTTTTGGTGTTTGGAGCCATGTTTTATGTGCTTTGGCGCGGCGCAGTGATGTTACAAGCAGGCAGTATTTTAGCGGGTACTTTAATTACCTTTTTTGCTTATACGGCGATTATCGGGGCTGCGATTGCGAGTCTTGGCTCTTTTTATGGAGAAATTATTGGCTCTATTGGGGCAACGGAGCGCATTCGAGAGATTTTGAATACGCCTTCAGAAGTAGATTTGAAGTTTTCAAATTATGAATTATTGTTGAATGGCAATCCTTTAAATGCCTCCAATCAACCGCCTGTGAAGCGTTTAAATGGCAACATTTTGTTTAAAGATGTCCGTTTTCGTTACCCGACGCGAACCGATGTGGAAGTATTAAAAGGGTTGGATTTGAGCATCAAATCAGGGCAAAAAGTCGCATTAGTCGGTCCGAGTGGCGCGGGTAAATCAACGATTGTACAATTGTTATTGAGATTTTATGATAGAGCCGATGGCACCATACTCGTTGATAATCAATCTATTGATGATTACGAAATTTCAACCTATCGTTCTAATTTAGCGATTGTGCCGCAAGAAGTGTTGTTATTTGGCGGGACGATTGGCGATAATATTCGTTATGGCAAACCCGACGCGACCGAAGCAGAAATCATTGAAGCCGCCAAAAAAAGCAATTCTTGGGAATTTATCAGCAGTTTTCCAGAAGGTTTGAAGACGATTGTGGGCGAGCGCGGGATTAAATTGTCAGGCGGGCAACGACAACGCATTGCGATTGCGCGGGCGATTTTGCGCGACCCTGCGATTTTGTTGCTGGATGAGGCGACGAGTTCTTTGGATGCGGAGTCGGAAAAAGTGGTTCAAGAAGCGTTGAACGAGTTGATGAAGGGGCGGACGAGCATTATTATTGCGCATCGGTTGGCGACGATTCGGGAAGTGGACAAAATTTGTGTGATTGATGGCGGCAAAGTCGTTGAAGAAGGCACACATGAATCATTGTCAGCGATTCCGAACGGGTTGTATAACAATTTGGCGCGATTGCAATTTGATACAATCGAGTAAAACGATTTCGGAATAATAATGAATCCGAAATCCACCTTCCGCAATCGTTTGGTTCATTTGTAAAAATAATATTTATCAAAACGGTCAGACAACTCGCAGTTGCTGACCGTTTGAACATTCACTGTTAAACTTTTTACTTTAAAAAATGATGAATATTTAAAATATTCATCATTCATCATTAAAATTTAATATTCAAGTTTGCATTAAAAATCGTACCCAATTGGCTGAATTGAGAACCATTATAACCCAAAATATCATA
>JBEEMZ010000182.1:0-10026 GCA_041192405.1 Bacteroidota bacterium
TAAATAAAAATATAGAAAATAAGTTCTACAGTCAGTGTCCAATACGACGGGTCGATTAGTCTGGTATAGCCTACGATTCCGGTGAACAAATCTCCCAGCATCGTCATACTGCGGAGGTATTCAGAAAAACTTACCGTAGCTGTGTGGGGGATGACCAGTGTGATGATGTATGTGGCAGTGCACAATATCCAGAAAAGCGGAAAAAGTCTCAAAAAGCGATTGGTTGCAAATTCTTTCAACGTTTTACCCGTTACCGCCATAAATTCAAGAATCATCAATCCAATCCAAATACCGTCGCGTTCAGGAATATGCCCTTTGACCGCCAAACCACCAGATTCTTCGCCGCCTACCAACACATCTTCTTTTGTCATAATATCAGCGATGTATTTGAATCCGATTTTCGTCACTTCGTAAGGCAAACCAAATTTTTCAGCCATCCGTTTCATCTTATCCGTCACCGAAAAAGTAATAACGACTTTGCCCGTCATCTTTTTATATTTTTTCAAATACAGCAATAACAGCAATAATATATGGTGTGAATCCACAAAATTACCATCTTCATCGTACATCCCAATTCTATCTGCATCGCCGTCGTTCGCAATACCTAATTTAATTTTATCATCCGCTTTAATAACAGATGATAATTTTGTCAAATTACGATGAATGGGTTCTGGAGCTTGTCCATCCATACCAGGATTCACGTCGCAATGCAACGCCACTAATTTAGATTTAGGCAAAATCCGCATCATTGCCGCTTGACCCGCGCCATACATCGCATCATAAGCAATTTTATATTTGATTTTACGAATGGTTTTCATATCGAAACTCGCTTCAACATGATCTACATACATCGTTTCCAAATCAACATATTCCAACAAACCTTTTAGATGCATTTCCTTTATGGTCGGCAATGCTAAATCACAAGGCACATCTGGAATCAATGCTTCGACTGCTTCAATATCTTGTGGCAAAGACGGTCCGCCAAAATGAGATTTGAGTTTAAAACCATTGTAAGAAGGTGGATTGTGGCTCGCCGTAATGACGATACCCAAATCCGCTTTCAATTTCACAACACCCAAAGAAACCATTGGTGTTGAAACAAAATTATCAGGCATGAACACTTTGATGCCATACGCGCCTAAGACACGCGCTGTCGTATCCATGAAAAGCTTGCCCGCAAAACGGCAATCATGTCCAATGACAACTTTTGTTTTATTATTTTGTGTGAGCCAACGCGCAGTTCCCTCTGCAACACGTTTCACATTTTCAACGGTGTATTCTTGTGCAATAATGGCGCGCCAGCCATCAGTGCCGAATTTAATTGGTTCCATTTTATATTAAATTTAAAAGGATTACAAAACTAAGTCATGATGAATAATGAATGATAAATGATGAATCACAATGTATTTAATCTGCTGATTATCAAGCTATTGTGATTCATTATTATGAATCAAAATTAAAAAGTTGCACTTCCTGGAAAGCGCGGAAATGGTATCACATCTCGAATATTCGTCATGCCTGTAACGAATAATATCAACCGTTCAAAACCCAAACCAAATCCCGCATGTGGACATGAACCGAAACGGCGCGTATCCAAAAACCATTGCATTTCTTCAATTGGAATGTGCATTTCAATCATTCGTTGCGTCAATTTATCCAAACGTTCCTCGCGTTGCGAACCACCTACGATTTCGCCAATGCCAGGAAATAAAATATCCATCGCTGCAACTGTTTTTCCATCATCATTTTGACGCATATAAAATGCCTTGATTTCCAATGGATAACCTGTTAAAATGACTGGTTTTTTAAAATGCTTCTCCACCAAATAACGCTCATGTTCTGATTGTAAATCGGCTCCCCAAGCTTTAATTGGGTATTTAAATTTGCCTTTTTTGTTTGGAGTCGAATGCTTTAAAATCTCAATCGCTTCCGTATAAGTCAATCGTTCAAAAGGCTCTTTCAAACAAAATTGCAACTTTTCTAACAAACTCATGTCAGAACGTTCCGCAACAGGTTTTGATTTGTCTTCTTCTGCAAGGCGTTGATTCAAAAATTCTAAATCTTCCCGACAATGTTCCAACGCATATTGAATGACATATTTTAACATGTCTTCTGCTAAATTCATATTGTCCGTCAAATCTGCAAACGCAACTTCGGGTTCAATCATCCAGAATTCTGCTAAATGTCGGCTCGTATTAGAATTTTCTGCCCTAAAAGTCGGTCCAAAAGTATAAACTTGTCCCAAAGCCAATGCTGCTAATTCTGCTTCTAACTGTCCAGAAACTGTTAAATGCGTAGAAGTTCCAAAAAAATCTTTTTTGAAATCTACCTTTCCATCCTCCGTTTTCGGCAATTTATCTAAAGGCAATGTGGTGACACGAAACATTTCACCCGCCCCTTCTGCATCCGACCCTGTAATAATCGGTGAATGCATACAAAAAAAGCCGCGCTGATTGTAAAATTGATGAATTGCAAACGCCAACGCATGTCGAACGCGGAAAATCGCTCCAAAAGTATTGGTTCGGAAACGCAAATGCGCAATTTCTCTCAAATATTCTAAACTTGGACGATTTTTCAATTGCAATGGATATTCGTCAGGTGGACAATCACCAAAAATTTCTAATTTGTCTGCGATGACTTCTACCGTTTGACCCTTGCCTTGTGACGCAACTAATTGACCGTCAATCGAAATCGCTGCACCTGCGGTCAATCTTTTCGCTGTTTCTACACCAATTTTATCTATATCAACGACTATTTGAAGGCTGCCGAAACAAGAACCGTCATTTAATGCAATAAATTGATTGTTTCGGAACGAACGCACCCAGCCCATCACGGTAACGGGTTGTGGCAAATGAGTGGCAGTTGTTTGTAATGCTTGCGCTATTTTGATTCTACTTTTCATAATTGATGAAATTTTGATATTTTGCCCCGAATTACACAAATTTGCGCGAATTATTATTAATTTTATTAAAAATTCGCGCAAATTTGTGTAATTCGGGGCAAAATATTACTTACTAAGGTGTTAAGCGATTTGGTCCTCTGAACAAATAAGTTGCTGGCTTAACGCTATCCAATCCTAATAACATCATAATCAAACGGGTTAAACCAAATCCAAATCCACCATGTGGAGGGCATCCATATTTGAAAAAATTAATATAATCTTTCAATGGCTCTATCGCATAACCTTTTTCAATCGCTTGTTTTGTCAAAATATCAGCTCTATGCTCGCGTTGTGCGCCCGTTGTAATTTCGATACCACGATAAATTAAATCAAAACTTTTGGTTACTTCTTGATTATCTACTGGGCGCATGTGGTAAAATGCTCGAACCGCAGTAGGATATTCTGTTAAAAAAATAAAATCGTGATTATATTTCTCTTTAACGTATTTTGCTAACAAACGCTCGCCTTCTGGGTCAAGGTCATCTTTGTGATGAATATGATGTCCCATCGTTTCCAAAATTTTACGTCCTTCGCCCAATGTCATGCGTGGGAAAGGAAGCGTTGGAATTTCGACTTCCACACCATACATTTCTTTAATCCGTGCGCCCAATTTTTCTTTCAAACGCGTCAATATATAAGTAATCCATTCTTCTTCAAATTTCATAACGTCTTCATGCGACTCGACCCATGCAAACTCAACGTCAACCGACGTAAATTCAGTATCATGGCGTTTCGTAAACGAAGAGTTCGCTCTAAAAACAGGTCCAATTTCAAAAACTTTGTCGAAACCTGCCGCAATACCCATTTGTTTATAAAATTGAGGCGACTGCGCCAAATATGCTTTGCCACCAAAATAAGGCAATTCAAACAATTCCGCACCCGATTCACTCGCAGTACCCATCAATTTAGGCGAATGGATTTCAATAAAACCGTTTTGAGTCCAATATTCACGCATCGCGTGTTCCAAAGCCGTTTGAACTTCAAAAACCAATAAATTTTTCGGACGACGCAAATCTAAAAATCGCCAGTCCAATAATAAATTTTGTGGCGAAGTTTCATCAATCGGCAATTCTGGCAAGGACAAACTTTCAATGTGGATGTCCTGCAAAACCAATTCCACTTGATTCAGTTTGACATGATCCGTTACATTGACCGTTCCCGTAGCCGTAATCACACTTTCTCGCGTCAAAGAAGATATTAAAGTATTTAATTTTTTATGAGCAGCGTTGCGTTGAGCAAACAATTGAAGCAAGCCTGTTCTATCTCGGAGGATTACAAACTGTACGCCCCGAAGGTCTCGAATACTTTCCACAAAACCACTCACGGTGACGACTTGCCCGTTATAGTTTTTAATGTCTTTTATTGCAATTTTTTTCATAAAGTAAATAAGATTTGTAATTAATTAGTTGATTACTAAACTATTATAGTTTATCAATTTCAATTATGTAGAGACGCGATTTATCGCGTCTTGCTTTGCATTTTGGTCAAGGCAATGGACAGGATTGTAACACAATAATATGATTGCGATACAAGACGCGATAAATCGCGTCTCTACATATTTAACAACTATTTAATAAATAGTTCAACAGCTATGCCAAAAGCGATTTATGAGTGCCATCATAAGTCCTAAACACAAATTGAGGCGCAAAGGTAGTTTTTTTTATAATTCACAAGACTTAAAAAGGTTGGTTTAAAATAAAATTTTGTAACTTTTGTGCTAAAAAGTAGAAAAAAATTCTTTTTATCCATTTTTTAATTACCTTTGCGCCGCGAAAACCCGATGTTCGCGGGTCGAATGATTCGGGTATGGTTTCACCTTAATTTCAAAAAAAGAGTATGGCTGTTAAAATTAGATTACAGCGTCACGGGCGCACGAAAGCCCCGTTTTACCACATTGTGGTTGCAGATGCACGCAGTCCGCGTGATGGTCGCTTCATCGAGAAGATTGGTACTTATAATCCGATGACGGCTCCTGCGACAATTGACCTTGACCGCGATGCGGCATTCAATTGGTTGAACAAGGGTGCGCAACCGACGGATACTGCAACTGCGATTTTGCGTTATAAAGGCGTAATGTATCGTCGCCACTTGGCGGAAGGCGTTCAAAAAGGCGCGTTGACGCAAGATGCGGCGGATGCAAAATATAATGCTTGGATTGATAAAAAGGAAAAAACAATTACAGTTGCGGTTCAAAAAACGGCGGATGCAAAAGCGGCTTTCCACAAGCAAGTCAATGGAAAACCGAAAACGCGTCCATCTGACACCGCACAATAGTTATTTTTTAATGCTGAATTATGAATGATAAATGATGAATTTTTTTAAGAATTATTATTTATCATCCATCATTTATTATTATCTAAATCGTTGATTATCAATTAGTTAGCACATACAAGCCTGTTGAAGCCATGAGTGGTTTCAACAGGCTTGTATTTCAAACGACAAAAATATTTAGAAAATGATGTTTTTTAAATCATCAAAATTCATCATTTATCATTCCTAATTCATCCTTAACAATGCAACAGAAATTAAATCCAGAATATTTAGAAATGTTGGAACGAGTGGCATTAGCCATTCAAGAATCGCCCGAACGGGTTCAATTTATGGACGGCGAAGAAGAAGCGGATTACAAAGCGATGCAAGATGCGTTTGAACCGTATTTGCAACAAGTTCATACCGAAGTGGCTAAAAATGACCCGTTACAATTGGTCGCGGTAGAGGAAATTATGTTAAATTCGGCTTTTGAAGGCTTGTTTTTGCCGCGCATTTTGGGTTATTCGGTGTTGAGAGGGCAGGTCAATGACCAATACAAATACACGCGCCCACAAGATCACTTTAAAGAAATTTTATCTACAATCATTGAATCTTCTAATTTCGAGTTCATTAAAAAACGGATTGGACAATCGGTTCAAGTGGGTTTTGCATTGAGTAGCGATATTTGGATTACGGATTTAATCAATGCAGTTAAAAATAAACGATTGCGTTACTACTTGATTTCCAACAAACAAGATAAATATCGGGATGTCAAAGAACGCAAATTGGCTTATGATAGGTATCAACGTCAATTTTCAAAAGAAAATTTCCATAGTACCGATTTTCCAACAACTTTTTCGGAATTGAAAGTAAATTATCCGTCGTTGAAACATTTTTTGATGTATCGCGCCAAACATAAAATGGATAACGTCACCCTCAATACGGTGATGGATGCGTTTGTGAATAATGCCGATTTTTATAGTACGGATGAACATTTACATATTATGGTGTTGGCAGCGAACTTTTTTAAGATGAGTGACGAAGCAACAGCGCGTTTCAAAGCCACTTTCAATATATTACGGGTAGAAGTGCCTGAATTTGTTGAAAAGTTTTTGAGTTTCATGGTGGAAATGAATCAAGCGGGATTACCTTTTGACGCAGAAGCAGATTTAAACGCAGCTAAAATCATTGATACAACCATTCAAGACGCGTTGACAGAGTATTATTGGTTGGCAGAAGTGGTTCATACGAAAGGTTACGCACAAACGGATGTGATTACCGCAGTTCGGGCATTTTATGAGACGCATGAGGGGCGTTCAACGGTAAATCATTGTGTTAGAAATATGATTTTTAGTTATTTGTATCGGGCAATTGTTCCGTTGACAGAGCGTCAGTATTTGAAATATTTTGAAGTTTCAAAAATTTACACCGCTTATATCAATATTTTTACGAATCAACAGTTCAATCAGAATATTAAAGATATTTCAATGGAATTTATTCAAAAATGTTTGAAAAAATTCCTTGATAAACGCAGTAGAGATTATCAAGACATTAAACGTTTTGTTTCGACGGTCTTTATTGATTTAAACTTTTTGAAGGATAAAGAGGTTGTCGAAATGTTCAAAACGCGCCGCAAGCGAAAAACAGAAGGCGTAGCCGAAAAATAAAGCTATTTTTGCAAACACATATGTACATAAGAGATATAGATTTACCCTTTCTATATCTCCTCTGTACCTATATGTTTGCAAAAAGTGTTGTGACCTATTGATTTTTAACGGTCTATTTGTTGAAAAATATTTAAAATCCCGAAAACAATTGAGTCAATTTTGATGTTTTAAGGATAATATCAATTTTAATCATAAAAAACAGACCGAAATGGGAGTCATTGAAAAAGCTCATTTAGTGATTTATCGCATCCGACAAAAAGGTTTAGAAGTTTTTTTGGTCAATAATGATCATGAAGGCGCGGATTGGCAGTTGCCACACAGCGATTTGCAGGAACAAACGCAACCTCTACCGCCTCATGATGATATGATTGAATTGGATCCTGTCAAAAAAGAGGGCGAAACGCATCAAGCTTATGCCGTAGAAGCGGATTGGCATGAGATTCCATCGCTTAAAAGTTTGATTCAAAAAGATGTACAATTTGTTGCGGATAAAGTTTTTGGGGAGTTGGAAAAACATGGGACATATTTTGCCATTAAAGATGCGTTTAAAAAAGTGTTGCCGACGCAGTATGCTTTTTTGAAAGAATTGAAAGAAGTGATTACTGAAAAAAATTCGGTTCGAGATTTGTAAAATGCTGATTTCCAAAATAAAACTCCACAATCTATTGATATTCAATAGATTGTGGAGTTTTATTTTGGAATTGTCGCTCAATTTGCCCCGAATTACACGAATTTACACAAATTATTTGTGCAAATTCGTGTAATTCGGAGCAAACGCAACAAACAATGTAAATTTTTAATATGAAATACTACAAAGTCCTCTCAGCAGAAAATCAAGAAATCACAACCGATGAAACACTTCATCCAGGTGATGTTCTATAAATGGAATTAATGGCTCGTGGTATTAAAAAAAAATTGCAGCATTTTAGGTTCTACATTTGCAAAAGAGCGTATCTTTGCACAAATCGTTGGATATGAAAAAGATGCACTCGTTGCTTCGTGCAACTCAATTCGCTCAAATGAGTGATACGTTTAATAAAACCGCTTGTTTTGTGGATGCCAATGCCTTTGTGGTACAAGGGGATTCCTTAGAATCGTTAAAGCAGTTGCCCGATGGCATGGTTTCGCTGATTTTAACCGATCCGCCCTATCATTCAACCAAAAAGGAAAATATTACAAACGATACCGCTTTTGAGAGTGATGAAGCGTTTTTGGCTTGGATCGAACAGTTTTCAAGAGAATGGAAACGAATTTTACGTCCGAATGGAAGCGTTTTTATGTTTTGTTCGTCCTCCATGGCTGCCCGATTAGAACTCTTATTGTCTCAAAATTTCAATATCTTATCGCATCTTGTTTGGACGAAACCAAATGATCCTGGTTTTGACGGCTGGAAAGGCAAAATGCGCAAAGAATCCCTTCGCCAGTGGTATGCCCATTCCGAACGCATTTTATTTTTAGAATCCGCAACGGAGGGCAACTTAAAACGCTCCAATTTTGGACACTTCTTGAAATTGAAACGCCAAGAAGCTGGTTTATCCATGCACGAATTGACAGCAATGGTTGGTGCACATGGCAAAGTCAATCATGGGGGCGCGGTTTCCAATTGGGAAGCAGGGCGTAATATCCCCAGCCCCGAACAATATGAAAAAATTCGTGAAGGCATTCTTTCAACAGGCAAGGTGCTCGAAATGCCGATTTATGAGGATGTGATTCGTCCATTTGAAGTCAATGCTTCGGTTGAATTTACCGATGTTTGGAATTTCAATTCGGTGCGTCCATACAAAGGGAAACATCCTGCGGAAAAACCGTTAGATATGTTAGAGCATTGTGTCCGAAGCACCACCTTTGAACACGATATTGTGTTAGATTGTTTTGCAGGGTCGGGAAGCACTGCCATTGCCGCCTTAAATTGCCATCGCAAAACCATTAGTTTTGAAATTGAATCCGAATGGGTTCAGTCTATTAAAAATCGGTTAGAAAATCACGATAGGGAATCCCTTTCAGTGTTAAAAAATAGACAGGATCTGATGAGATTGAATAGCCGACCCAAACAGCCTACTCTTTTTTTCGGATAGTATAACCTTCTAATTCGTTCTTATCAACGACTTGTGCCATCCAAGAAAGTGCCCATATCTTTGGTTACGACATTGCAATGATGGTGTCCCCAACCTAAATTGTACGGTTTATGATTGAATTGCCCGATTCGTAATTCGTTGATATGAAACAAATTCAGTTGTGTAACGGTCAAATCAGGAACATCGCGTCCTTCGGCTTGTTCCATGCGATTGTAAAATCCTGTTGCCGAAAGCGGCTCTAAACAAAGTGGACAAATCGTTTGGAGGTGACGGTTCAAAATACGCGCTGCTTGTAATTGAGGGCGGTGCGCCAACTGCGCTTGTTCGCACTTTTGTTGAATGGTGGTTGCTCGTTTGAGGGCATCTTCGGTTTTCATGCCTTGAGCAACGGAGACGCTTTGCGCATCATAACATTGCCAATAAAACCATTCTAATTGGAGCATCGTTTTTTGAATCGTCTCTCGAGAGGCGTATTCATACACTCGAATCCCCGCTCCCTTCTTCCCTGTTGATGTAAAACCTTGATTGATTTTTTCACTTTTTTGAGCCGTTGTTGCGGGGACTCTTGCAACATATTCGCCGCCTAACGGAGCGATTCGGTTTGTTGCAGGTTGCCAATTTTGAAGTTGCGGATTAAAGCGATTCCATTGGTCTCGCGTTTCGTAAAATAAAAGCGTATTTTCCCCTAAACGTAACCCTTTGTTTTCCAACACTTTAGCAAAGTCAAGTGTTTCAAAATAATGCTCAGGCTTTACTAAAACAACGAACCCATTTTCGTAAGGAGTCGTTACCGTACAAAGGTCATACAATGGGTACGGAATTAAAACCGTGCTATTGCGATTCACCCGATTTTGAAAAAGGACATCATCATCCGCGCCGCGCGTTTGACCCGTTTTATAAATTTTACGCTGCATTAATGCAGGCAACTTCGGTAATTTTTGTTCCATAAGTTCTAAAAAGGCGCAATTTACGATTAAATTGAGGTTATGAAAAAAATTACACTACTGAGTTGTTAAAGATTTAATATGTAAATAATTGATTATCAATCTATTTTTCCCCGCAGATTTCGCAGATTTTCCCGCAGATTCTCGCG
>JBEEMZ010000183.1:0-9978 GCA_041192405.1 Bacteroidota bacterium
ATTTTCCCGCAGATTCTCGCGGATTTTCTTTTTGAGTCTCTATTCTGCGAAATCTGCGGGAAAAAAACATATTACAACTTTAATAACTCAGTAGTGTAAATAAAAACTTATGTTAAGTTTTTTTCGAGCATCAAAATTAAGATTTTTTTTGAAAATCTACTTTTTATCGGTTTTGTAAAAAAATGTTTACAAAAGGTCTATTACAAAAACGGCAGATACTCAAAAATGGTATCTGCCGTTCCGATTTCAATTCAAGATACGCTCTTTTAAGTGCCTATGGTACACATAATTTATTCGCTAATAATTCAACTTGTGGAATGGGCCAAGCATACACCGCATTCGTGGATGGTATCGCGGGCACATTGCCATTGGCACCCGACTTGCCTGGTATAGTCAACAATAACCGCATACAATCCGCAGCACGGAAGCCTTCACCCAACAATTCAATCCGACGCTCTCTCAAAATGCCATTTGCCAAAGCCGCGCCATCTGCAAAATCGGCTGCCGCAAACGTAATACCTGCATCCGCCCGTTGCCGAACCGCATTCAACAAGGCAATTGCTCTTGCATCTACACCCGCCGTCCGCGCAATCGCTTCAGCCGCGTTCAACAAAACCTCTGCATACCGAATGATTGGCACAAAATCCGTATGATTGGGTCCTGTTGGGAATTTATTCAAATAACGCTTCGTTCCAACGATTTTGTGTAACGCACGACGTGTATCTGCCAAACGCCAATTCACACTATCCGCCGCGATGCCAACGCCTATTGTACCATTCAAGGTATATTCGCCATTGCCTGTGGTACTTGGAGACCAATAGTAACACAAACCATTTTGAGTACCTGGTAAATCCGTATCCGACATCGGTAAAGAGAAAATACTTTCAACCGTTGTGTACGGAGTCGCAAAAACAGCCGCAACGGTTGGTTGCAATTGGTGCAAAACACCTGTTGCCGCTTTGAACGGCGCAACCGCAGGTACGATTTTATTCGCTTCTGTAATTACTTCCGCGTATTTGCCCATAGACAAATAAACCCGCGTTTTAAGCGCGATAGCGGTATTTTTATGAGCGCGAGTCGTGCTTAACAAAGGCGTTGCGTAAGAAGCAGGCAAATTTTGTTCTGCAAAATTCAAATCTGCCAAAATCGCTGTATAAATTTCTGCTACCGTACTGCGCGCTAAATCATTATTAGAATCGTCTTTCGCGCCTGTCAAACGAAGTGGAACGCCTAATTTAGAACCGTTGCCATCCAAGTACGGACGAGCATACATAATCACCAAATTGTAGTAACACAATGCACGGACAAAACGCGCTTCTGCCAAATAATTATTTAACAAAGCCTCATTGTTCAAAATACTCTTTTTCAAGGGCGCACCATCCAAAAAAATATTACACGAATTGATGGCATAATAAGCAGCAATCCAGATATTATTGACTTCATTCGTACCCGAAAGTGCTGTATGATTCCAGGTTGTAAATCCCGTAACAGCGTTACTCAATTCGTTCAAAAACTCTTCGCCGCGAATGTCTTGGTAGATTTGGTAACGACCACTGATAAAGGCGCGACCACTAATGGGGTCATTTTTCAACGCATCATAAAAGCCATTCACTTGACTCAAAAAACGGTCGGGCGTTGCAAACGCATCCGCATCCGAAAGACTACTAACGGGCTTGGTATTAAGACCGTCTTTGACGCAACTCGCCATGCTCAACAAACTGATGATGCCGAATGCTCCTATTATTTTATTAAAAAAAAGATTTTTCATATTTTTATTCAAAAAAAATTGGATGAATCTTAAATTTTTGTTCGATTAAATGCCCAAACGCAGTCCTATTACAATTGTTCTTGCCATAGGAGCTGTATTTCTATCAATCCCAGGAGTCAAGTTATTGTTACCATTTGTTGAAATTTCTGGGTCTGTACCCGTGTATTTCGTGAACAAAAAGTAATTATTCAGATTGAGATAAAAACGGGCGGTTTCAAATTTCGTTTTTTCAATCCACGCTTTCGGGACGGTATAACCTAATGAAATATTCCGAATCCGAACAAAATCACCTTTTTCAACATTTTCTGAAATTTGAAGTCCAGAACCATTGGAAACGTTGTCGCCCCAAATTACTTTTGGAATATCCGTCACATCACCCACACTGCGCCAGCGATTTAAAACATCGGTGCTATTGTTCCAAACGCGTTGGTCGCGCAAGCCTGCTTTAGAACCGTTGTAAATGTAGTTGCCACCGCTATATTGCACTTGAACCGTCAAATCGAAACCATACGCGCTAAATGTATTTTCCCACGCACCGAAATAGGTTGGCAAAGTCGGTCCCATGATGATACCATCTTTTGCCAATGAAATCGCGGGTGCAATGCTGCCATCCGATACATACGTCCATTTTGAAGCCGCCGAATGATCGTATTGAACTTGTTTTTGAGATGCTTTTTCGACAAAAACACGTCTTCCGTTTTGAGGATTCACCCCTGCGGTTTCAACGACAAACAAACTTCCTACGGATTGACCCACTCTTGTAACATTCGTTGATTCCAAACCAGCCGTTATGCCTGCAATATCAGTCGCACCAGTACCCAAGGACAAAATTTCATTGCTCATCAATGCCAAATTAATATTGGAAGTCCATTTGAAGGTATTATTTTTGAAAATCGTACCGCCGATACCGAATTCCCAACCTTTAGTTTCCATCGAACCCGTATTTACAGCCAACACATTGTTTGGAATGCCTTTGGAGGGTGCTTGTGGCACGTTCAAAATCAAACCATCAATCAAATTATTGAAATACGTAATTTCACCTGTCAATTTATCATCAAATAAGCCAAAATTAACTCCTACATCGGATTTTTTACCCGTTTCCCAGCTCAAATTTGGATTACCCGATTGTGAAAAATACGCTGTCGGCGTATTACCATACAAACCGAAATTGTATAAGCCCGCCGCAGGATAATCGCCAAGACCTTGTACATTACCAACGGTGCCATAGCTACCCCGCAAACGGAAGAAACTCAATGCTTTATTCAAACCTGCGTTTTTCCAAAAATCAAATTCAGAGGGCGTGATACCACCCGATACACCCCAAAAAACACCTTTTTTCTTGCCTTCGGCAAGGGGCGAAAACTCATCTTGACGCAAATTCAACGTTAATAAGATTTTGCGATTCATGTCGTAATTCAAACGACCGAAGTAGGATAACAAATAATTTTCACCTTGACTGTTTCCACCTGGAGCAATCGTCGTGTATGTACCTTGATACGACGTGAAAAAAGGGTCTGCAAGACCTGTGCGCGTCGCACCCCAAGTATTGGATTTCGTGTATTGCTGTTCGCCCCCTAACAAAACACTGATATTATGTTCTTTTGCCAAAGTCACATCGTACCCAATTATATTTTGCCAATCCCAACGATTGTACGTCACATTGACGTTTGTTGCGCTACCATTCGTTGAAAAGCCGTCCCCATGTAACGGCGTTGCAAAACTTTGATTGTCACCCATGAAGCGGTCAATCCCATACATCGTGCGGACATAAAGCCCTGTTGCAATATCCGCTTGTGCATAAACAGCCGTTTGAACTTGGTCACTTTCAGAAGTAAAACGATTGAGGTCAATCAATGGCATTGGGTTTTGCCATTGAAGCCCCACCTTATTTTTACCTTGATTGATTTGGTTCGCAGTATTGATATTATAAGAACCGTCTGCTTTGTAAGGCGAGACAATCGGAGCTAAGTTAAATGCAATCCGCGCAATTCCAGAGGAGTTAAACGCTTGTCCTGACAAAGAACCTGTATTGGGTGCTTTATTATAGTTGTTGGAATACCCCAAAGTACCGCCAATTTTGAAAAACTTGGAAACTTTATGGTCTAAATTCAACCGCGCTGTCTTCCGTTTAAACTCATTTGCAACAATCATCCCTTGTTGGTCAGTGTAGCCCAATGCCAAATAGTAAGATGTTTGGTCTGTACCACCCGAAAGACTTAAATTATGGTTGCTGGATGTGCCTATTCTGTAAATATAATCAGACCATTTGGTATCTACTTGCGCTCCATTCAATGTATCCAAGAAAAACGCAACTTGATCTACTGCAATATTAGCATTTTTACGCGCTTCGTTTTTGATGTCAACAAATTGCGTTGCATTCAACACAGAGGGCAAGCGAGTCGGGTCGGTCATACCAAACGAACCATTATATTCCAATTTGGTCTTGCCTTTTTTACCGCGTTTCGTCGTCACCAACACGACTCCTGCGACGGCGCGAGAACCGTAAATCGCTGCAGCAGACGCATCTTTCAAGATTTCCATACTTTCAATATCATTTGGATTGATATTAGAAAGTGGATTATTCGCCGCCGAGTTTTGCGAAAGGTCGCCCGAAAAGGTCGGAATCCCATCAATCACAATTAATGGTGTTGAACTCAACGTAATCGAACTAATCCCGCGTACCCGAAAAACGGGTGGATTATTCAAAACCCCATTCGGAATACTGATATTCACACCTACCGCTTTGCCTTGCAACGCTTGGTCAAAACTTTGAAGTGAAGAAATTTCCGTAATCTCAGAACCTTTGACCGAAGCAACCGTACCCGTAATCGTGCGTTTTTGTTGCGTACCATAGCCGACAACAACGACTTCCGACAAAGCAGAACCTTCTTCTAAATTGACATCAATGGTTGTGGTAGAAGCATCTACTGCCACTTCTTTGCTCGTGTATCCCGTGAAACTAATCACTAATGCAGAGACTGCTTGAGGTACATTGAGGGAGAATTTACCATCCGTATCCGTTACCGTTCCAACCGTAGTACCTTTGGCAACAACACTTGCGCCAATTAAGGTCTCTTTGTTGGCACCTGTAACCGTGCCTGTAATCGTGCGTTGTGCGAAAGCGACGTTGAGTGACAACAGCATCGCACACATCCATAAGAATCTTTTTTTCATACAAAAATTTATTTAAAAATCAACAATCCGAGTTAAGTAGTCGCAATGAAATAAATTATCTAAACAGGGTGAATGAAAAGTCATTTTTAGAATCTGTTTTCAAAGAATCTAAAAGGCTCTTTTAAATCAGTTTCGGAAAATTGGAATTTTTCCGAAACTGATTTAAAGAAAACATCTTTTAAAAACGACTTTTCGTTCACCCTCATTATCTAAATGCAATTTATTGATAATCAATTGATTGAAAGTTATCGCGCTTGTAAATTCGACCCTTGTGTAAGCATTTTTTGATAGTTTATTTCCTGAAAGTTACTTATGACTTAATTTAGTAACAAAATTAATATTAATATTTGATATTTGAAGATTTCTAACAAAAAAATATATGAAAAGTTAGAGCATGAAGGTTGTTTATTTAAGTTTTTTACAACCGTTGCAAACAAACAGGGGTCATCAGATGACTCCTGTTTCCAGTCGGTTTGAGCAAACCTGTCGCGCCATCTATGGCAAACGCAACCACAGTATCCGAATTCTGATTGGCAACCAATAATAATTTCCCATCAGGCATAATCATAAAATGACGTGGAATCGCGCCTTGCGTCGGCTCGTGTGCAACCAAATTTAATTTGCCCGTACTCGGTTCTATTTTAAAAATCGCAATCGAATTATGTCCGCGATTCGAGCCATAAACAAATGTTCCATTCGGATGAACCGCGATTTCAGCCGTTGTATTCGAGCCATTGAAACCTGCGGGCAACGTGCTAATCGTTTGAATTTCAACGAGTGCTCTATTCATCGAATCGGCTTCATGCTGATAAACGTTTATCGTCGAATTCAATTCATTGATAACATAAGCCGTTTTGGAATCGGGTGTTAATGCAAGATGTCTTGGGCCCGCGCCTTTTGCAGTGCTGATGCTATTGCGCAAAGTCAGTTGTCCTTTTGGGTTCAAATCATACGTGAAAATTTTATCCGCCCCTTTGTCAACGACCCAAACGCCCCTTTGATTCGGCTGCATTAAAATCTGGTGCGCCCATGCTTGCCCACCCTCATCGCGCTGCATGCTCAATGAATCGGTTAAACTGCCGTCGGCTTTCACGCCATAATTCGCCACATTGCCCGTTCCATAATTCGCTACATAGACAAATTTCCCAGATTTATCCATCGAAATATGGCAGGGCGCAGTTCCATAACTCGATACCGCATTTATTTTTGATAATTTGCCATTATTTCCAATTTTATATGCCCACACTTCGCCACTACTCGTAGGCATTTCTGAAACCGCGTATAAATATTTTTTATCGGGCGAAATCGTTAAAAAAGAGGGATTGGCAATGTCTAAGGTGGAATCTATGACCGTTAATGCGCCATTTGTGGTGTCCATCCGACACGTGTAAATCCCTGTTCCTTTGCCATTCACGAAACCTAAGTTTTGCGTGTAAGTACCTACAAAAACAATAGGTTGTGCTTGATTATTTTTCGTAATCTGAGCATTATTCGCGCAGCCGACCGCAACGAGTGATAAGAAAAAAAGCCCTTTTTTCATTTTGCTATAAATGGTTTTGTTGAAAAACGTTGAAAAATCATGCAATTTTAAAAAAAAGTATTCAAATCATGGTAACATTTTTAGGGAACACACGATGTAAAGCAGATTGATTCATCATTCATCCTTAAACAAACCTATTTACAAATGAAAAATTTCATTTTTATCCTTTTTATGGTGTCCTTCACGTGCCTACCTACTGTGCGAGCGCAATCGCATCAAAGGTCATTTCAACCAAAAACCTCGTTTAATAAGCAAAATCGCCCTCAAAAAAATGCGTTTCAGCTTGCTGAAACCAATCCGTTACCGCCTCAAACGGAACATTCGGAGCCTCAAACAACCTACCTTTTAACCGAATTATCATTTTGGATGCATGATTTGGAATATACAGGTTTATTAGCAATGGAAAATGGGGCTGGCAAAATGCGCATTCATTATGACAATCCACAGGATCCAGACGGTTGTAAAATCATTGAACAAACCATGCGGCTTGTCCAAACGACCGATGGCAATTATTATTTGGAAGGTTCAAACCCTGTGGATGTGCGCACAGGCAGGTGGGCAAATTATAATGCTGATAATATTTTCATTTTCCAAGATGAGGAGGGCGAACTCGTATTTGTAAATAGGGATATGGCGGGCAATCGCGCCCCTATTGAAATGCAAACGATTACATCTGAATCCCGATTAAAAAAATTGAGAAGATTTTATAGGTGGGACGAGTGAGTAAATTGAGAAGATTCCAATAAATCGCCCTATAAAAATTTGAATAATTCATTCTTTGTAAAACTATATTTTGCAAAAAGCGTTGAAAAACCGATCCCCGATCGGCTTTTCAACGCTTTTTGCAAAATAAAATTTTATCAAATTAAAAGCAAAAGCGATCGGGGATCGGCTTTTCAAATTATTTAGAACGGCACTAATGCTTCACATGCACGACTTTTTGCCATTTGACGCGTTTGCCATCCACGAGGAGCGAAATCACAAAATGATTTTGTGCCCACTCGCCCATTTCCCAACGCGAAACATAATGTCCTGCATCCAAAACGCCTTGTTCAAAACGTTTCACGGATTGAGCCAATAGATCCATCACTTCTATCACGACATCGCCGCGCTTGGTGAGGTCAAATTCGATGCTCAAATTATCCACAAACGGGTTCGGATAACACAACAACGCTGCATTGGGATGACAATTCAATGCACTTGGTACCAAACTGTTTAACAATGCTCTTGCTTCTTTGATTTGGAACGTTGGTGCGATGAATTGGCAATTATTTTGGTCGCTGACCGACACTTGATGCATGCCGTGACTCACCACAAAGGTATCTCTATCTCTGAAACCGCCTTGATTCAATGAATATTGATAAATGCCTGTGCCACCAGTTGCGACTACTTTCAAAATCGTCGTCAAACCTGGGCAAAGCACGGTATCAGCAGTCCATTGACCTATCAATTGGGTCGGCTCCGTTACAGAAATGTTGTTGCGCGTGAACGTACAAGCATTCGCATCTTGAATCGTAATATGGTGAACTCCAGCTGCGACCGTAAAGGCATTGCCATTCTGAAACGCTCCATTCCCTAAACGATACTTGTAATTGCCAACACCACCTGTTACCGCAACCGTCAACGTCGTAGTTTGACCATTGCAGGCGATGACTCCTATGGATGCGTTGGCGGCGATTGCAGTAGGTTGTGGCACATTGAGTACAGACAATTGTTTGACACAAAGGTTTGAATCGCGCACCGTAACGGTTTGATTTCCAGCACTTACTGTAAAAGTAGGGTTGGCTTGGAACGCACCTCCATTCAAACGGTAGGTGTAATTTCCAATACCACCATTCGCGGCGGTCGTCAAAATCGTCGTGCCACCATTGCATGATATGGTGCCTGCTGAAGCATTTCCTACAAGGGCACTTGGTTGAGTAACGATGACAGCAGCCGTTGACATCATACAGTTATTAGCATCTTTCACGGTCACGGTGTACGTACCTGCGGCAACTGTAAATTCATTCGTCAATTGTTGAGTACCGCCGTTGAGACTGTACGTTTTTAAACCTGTGCCACCTATTGCTGTCGTCGTTAACATTGTGGTGCCGCTGTTGCATAAAATCGTGCCTGCCGACGCGCTTGTTACGATTAAACTTGGTTCTGAAATCGTTACAGGTGCAGCGGGCATCGTGCAATTGTTGGCATCGCGCACCGTGACCACATAATTGCCTGCGTTCACCATGAATTGATTTCCAACTTGATACGTTCCATTATTCACACGATACATTAAAGTACCTGTTCCGCCATTCGCACCTACCCTTAATGGAGTCGTGCCACCGTTGCACAATATTGGATCTGCTAATGCTCCCACCGTAATCTGAGTTGGTTCGGGCATCAGGATGGGTGCCGTTGAAACGGTACATTGATTCGCATCGCTCACGTGAACGGTGTAATTGCCTACGCCGACCGTGAAGGTATTGCCATTTTGCGGCGTTCCATTATTTAAACTATATGTCAATGTACCCGAACCGCCACTTGCCGTAACCGTTAAAGTCGTTGTTCCAGCGTTACACAAAATCGCTCCTGTGGATGCACTTGCCGTTACTGCCATTGGTTGCGAAACGGTGATTTGCGCCGTTTGAACGGAACAATTGTTTGCATCTTTGACTGTAACTAATTGATTTCCAGCATTTACCGTAAAGGTATTTGCGTTTTGGAAGGTTCCATTATTCAAACGATACGTGTATGCACCTGCTCCGCCACTTGCTGCAACTGTTAAAGTTGTCGTGCCTGCATTGCAACGAATGAGTTCTGCGGTTGCGGTTGCGACGATTGTGCTTGGTTGTGCCACCGTTATGCTCGTCGTTGCAATGGCACATTCATTCGCATCCGTCACTGTGACCACATAATTGCCTGTACTTACCGTAAAGGTATTACCATTTTGCGGCGTTCCATGATTCAGGCGGTACAAATACGCACCTGTTCCGCCATTTGCGGAGACTGTCAATGTCGCTGTTTCGCCATTACACAAAATCGCTCCTGTAGAAACCGTTGCTGTGAGGAGTGCGGGTTGTGAAACGGTGATACTTGGCGTTAAAACGGTACATTGATTCGCATCTCTAATCGTGACTACATAATTGTCTGCACTGACATTGAAAGCATTACTATTTTGCGGTGTTCCATTGTTTAAACTGTATGTAAATGCGCCTGTTCCACCACTTGCCATAGCGGTCAATCGGGTCGTTCTGCCGTTACATAAAATCGTTCCTGAAGAAGCACTTGCCACGATTGCAGTTGGCTGCGAAACTGTTACACTTGCCGTTGAAACGGAACAATTGTTTGCATCTTTCACCGTCACAACGTAATTACCTGCACTTACCGTGAACGTATTACCATTTTGAGGCGTTGCCCCATTCAAACTATACGTAAACGCGCCTGTTCCACCACTTGCCGCAACGGTTAATGTCGTCATTCCACCATTACATGAAATCGTTCCTGCCGATGCACTTGC
>JBEEMZ010000184.1:0-9851 GCA_041192405.1 Bacteroidota bacterium
GAATCAAACTTATATCCATTAATTCCATCGTTATTTATCGGTTTTGAGGTTAATTTTAATGATTTCGGATGCTTTGCGTTTGGTATCGTCCACGATTTTAGCGTAAATCTGTGTCGTTTTAAGGTCACGATGTCCCAACATTTTAGACACGGTATAAATATCAACGCCACCCGACAACAATAATGTAGCGTGTGTATGCCTAAAACAATGAAAGGTAATGTCTTTTTCAATCCCTGCTTTTGCAATCCACACTTTCAAAATATGGGGTTGTTGGAAGGCTTGTTTAAACCCTTTGAATACTTTTGCATCTTCCGAACCCCTTGCCCCAGTCAGTTCTACCGTTTCATCATTGATAGGCAATGTTTCAAATTGTTGTGTTTTTTGTTGCTTGTATCGCAAAACAAAACCTTTTTCATCTTTTTGAATTTCACTAAATATCATTTTCTCAATATCCGAATATCTTAAACCCGTTGCAATCGAAAAGAATGCAGCGCGTTTTAAAACATCCGAATCACAAGACGCATTTTTTAATTTTTCGATTTCGGACAAAGTAAGATATTGCCTTTCAACATCTTCATTGGAAATATTAACAATCGTTGTTAAATCAAAATTAGGATTTAAGAAACCGTTTTGTTTTGCCTTTACAAGCATTGTTTTGATACTTATAAAATAAATCGCTGCCGTATTTCGGGCAATATCACAACAATTTAACAAATGCACTTTTAGTTTATCTATCCATTCTTTATTTATATCGGTACAATTTACATTATCAGTAAAGGTTTGGAGTTTTAAAAAAGACGACCTTAGCACATCCGATTTTTTAGAGTTCGCCTCAACATATTGTTTACAAAAATCAATCAAATTGATTTGAGGTGCTTGTTTTTCGGCTTTACCCATGTTCAAAAAGCCGTATTGTTCCCGTTGTATGGCAATTTCCTTTTCAGACCGAATTAAATTTGCCGTTTCTAAGGTTTCTTTATTCTCCTTTATTTGGGCTTTATTTGCGGGATTCGCCCAAATCGTCATTCCTAAAAAAAAACGGCGTGTGTCTTTGCCTGTTTCGGGATTCTTTATAGATGGGAAAAAGTCTAAATACAGACTTTTTTGAATACCATCTTTAAGTAATCGTTCCCTCAAATGTACTTTTGTAACTTTTGACATAACTTTTTTTTGATTTTTTTTATAAATACATTTTTCAAAGTGTGCATGATTGCAAGTGTGTACTACCAGATAGGACACACTTGCAATCATGCACACTTTGAATTATTTTTTTTTATTCGCCTCAAACCTGCAATTGTCGGAACAATAGATTTGCCATGTGGTTTTTCGTTTGAAACTTGCACCACATTTGGCACATGATAGAATCATGTATTTGTCTTGTGCGGGTTCATCTTGAAAAAAACCTATCTTTCGTTGTCCATCGGTACGCAATGCGTTATCATCATCCTGCGTATGTTTTGCATTGGTACGCAATGCGTTATCATCATCCTGCGTATATTTTGCATTGGTACGCAATGCGTTATCATCATCCTGCGTATGTTTTGCATTGGTACGCAATGCGTTATCATCATCCTGCGTATGTTTTGCATTGGTACGCAATGCGTTATCATTGGTACGCAATGCGTTATCATCGGTACGCAATGCGTTATCATCGGTACGCATTGCGTTATCATCGGTACGCAATGCGTTATCATTGCGTTGAGCCAAACGCAATGCGTTTAATTCCAAACGCATTGCGTTTAACTCATTGGTTAATGCCGTCGTACCGTATTGGTAGCCAATTGGATTATTTTTAGAGGGTAACTCATAAATGTTTTGATTTGCGGACGCATCCGCTATCATTTCAAGTGCTGCGGCTTTTTTAGCGGTCACAATGGAAAAAGCCAAAAGCATTAAAACAAATTCTAACACAAATGCAGACGCGCCCACCGTTTCGACAATTTGCGAAGTCGTTGCATTATAATTGTGACGATGTGCGTTTGCATCGGTTATCTTGACTTTGGATGCGTCGGTTTGCGCCTTGATTGCGTCGGTTTGGGCTTTTGCAATATTGGCAATCGTTTCTAACTTTTCGTTAGAAATTTTACCTTTTTTGTTGGTCAGCATTTCGGGCGTTATCGCAACGGTTTGAACATTTCCCATTGATACGGAATCTATCTTGTTTGTTTTCAGTTCGTACTGATTAGAACGGTATGCCGCAAAACCATTTTTTCCAAAAAAATTGACGACCAATGCAATGAGTAAACAAAGCACGATTGAAACCACCATATTAAACAGGACTTCCGTTTGCATGGCATTCGATTCATGCCGTTTCTGAAAGACAAAACCTGTTGCGGCATCCATCAACAATTGATGCAACAGATAGTGCATGACACCTGCCAATAGAGACGACACCACCAATGCCGCATAAGTGTTAACGCCATACGCGCCCACCATATAGAAATAAAGAGCCGCCGCCAATTCAAAAATAGCGACAACCGAAAATAAACCATAAAGGAACGTTTTGACGTTAACACCGCGCAAGGCATAAGGCGTGTTTTGTTGAGCCGCAATAATATTTTGCACGGCGTTCAACTCAATGGATTGTTTTTGCTGCAATTCATAATTTTTTGCAGCATTTAATTTTGGAATCATTGTACCTTTGATACTTTATTTTTATTTTTATTGCCATGCAGCGTTTCGTTTTAATTGCGTTGCATGGTTTTTTAAGCCGTAATTTTCAAAGGTACACTTTCAACGGTACACCTTTTTTTGATTACAAAGCAAAGGTACAATCTTATTTCTGTAAAAAGCAATTATTGAATAATAAAATTTTATAAAAACCTCATTTTTAACGTTTTAAATAGTGTATTTTTATTACAACTCATTATTTTTGCAATGAAAACTTTCAAGGGACAAAAGTAATAATTTTACGCAAAATTTAAATCAACTATCTATCAAATAAGATGACAAACAAACTCCTTTCAGTCATTTTGACACTATTTTGGATTTTTGCGACGGCTTTTTTGCCCATTCCGCCAGTTGCGGACTATCCGAAAGGCGATTTTATGATGCCTGTGGGTCATACGGTGGTGCTTTCGGGCAATTTTGGCGAGTTACGCCCCAATCATTTTCACGCAGGACTCGACATTAAACCTGCCAAAAAGGGCGTGACGGAACCTATTTTTGCGGTGGCAGATGGTTTTGTCTGTCGCATCGCCATCAAAGCGGGCGGTTATGGCAATGCGGTTTACATCCAGCATCCGAATGGTTACACCACGAATTATGCCCATTTGGACAAATTGATTACGCCATTGGCAGACGCGGTTCGGGCTGAACAATATGCAAAAGAGCGTTTTGAAGTAGATTTGCGTCCAACTCCTGCCCAATTTCCTGTCAAAAAAGGGCAGCAAATCGGGATGATGGGCAATACGGGCGGTTCACAGGGAATGCACTTACATTTTGAAATTCGAGATACGAAAACCGAAAAAACCATTAATCCATTGCTTTTTGGGTTGCACGTTCCTGATAATTTGCCGCCAAAAATGTTGTCTATGCGAAGTTATTGTTTGAATAATCAAAACGAATTGTTGGATTCGCGCTCATTTCCATTGATAAAAAAAGGCAATATATTTGGAATTACAGGTGATACGTTGGTTTTCAATACCGATAAAGCAGGTTTTGGCATCAAAACGTATGACGCACATAATGCGGCATCGGGCGATAATGGCGTATTTTCTATTGAAACACGCGCCAATGACAGTTTAATATATCGTTTTCGATCAGAAACCTTTGCTTTTGATGAAACAAAATATATCAATGCGCACATGGATTATGAAGAACAAGCCTTTCATAGTTCCTATTTCAATCGCACTTTTTTATTGCAAAATAACCAACTTTCTATGTATGATAAGGTGGTGAATAGCGGCGTGATTGATTTGCAAACGCAACCTATAAAAATTTCGATTGTTTCAAAAGATATTAATGGAAATAGTTCAACCTTGGTTTTTTGGGTGAAAAAAGGAATGCCTGTCGTTCAAAAGGTGGATAAGCCATTTAATTACATCCTAAAATCGAAGGAAGAAAATGTTGTAAAAACGGAAGGTTTCCATTTGTATTTTCCAAAAGATGCATTATATGAAGATTTATATTTGAAATATGATTCGAATCAAGATGGCTCGTATGGCATGTATTCGCGGGTGCATCGCGTGCATGATAACAAAACGCCATTACACAAAATGTTTGAAATAGGGATTTTGCCTAAAAATTTACCCGATTCATTGCGTTCAAAAGCGATTATTGCGCATTGCAGTTCGAGTGGTGAAGTGTCGAATTGTGGTGGCAAATGGACTCCAGATGGTAAATTAGTTGCTAATTCTGGTAAGTTTGGTAGTTTTTTTATCAGCATAGACAACACGCCACCGACGATACAACCCATTGATTTTAAAGAAGATATGCGTCAATCTTCGCGGATCAATTTCAAAATGAGCGATAATATTGGGACAATTGGTGATGCGAATTCGTTGCAATATCGGGCGGAAGTAGATGGTAAATGGATTTTGTTAGAACTTGACGGCAAAACAGCTATTTTGACACATCGTTTTGATGGACATATTACGGCTGGAAATCATACGTTGAAATTCACATTGACAGATGATAGAGGGAATGCAACCGTTTTTGAAAGAACCTTTCTAAAATAAAAGTTTTCTATTTTTCCACAAAATAAGTTAACTTTGTCGGAAATTACTTCATTTTTAAACCATTCAAGAATGAAAAAGACAAATTTTAGAGATTGGACTATTGAAAAAATAGAAGAATGTTTTAACTTAAAGCAAGTTTTTAAGCATCCTTTGTTGCAACGACTGCGTGATTTTGAATATCAATTATCGGAATTTGAGAAATATTATTTGGAATCATTGCAAGAAAATTATGTTTTATATGGCGGTGAAGATTGGAATGAAGCAGAATTAGAAAGTAAATTTATTAGTCCTTTGATTGTTTCCAGTAAAATAGATAATCATACGTTTAGTTATTTTTTGGAGCGAGATTTGTCGGCAACAATTGATGATTATGAATTGGTTGGCAAGGTGGATGGCATGGTTGCTACGGGATTTCGTCGCCCGAAGAAACCTTATTTTTGCATTCACGAGTATAAAAAAGAATCTGATCCAAGTGGCGACCCACGAGGACAAGTTTTGATTGCCATGCTTGTTGCGCAGGAAATGAATCAGGATGGAAAACCAATTTATGGATTGTATGTAGTCGGCAAGGTATGGCGGTTTATTGTGTTGACAGGCAAAAATTATTCGTTTAGCAAAACCTATGTCGCAGATGAAGAAGATATTTTTTTAATATTTAAAGTATTGAAAGCCTTGCGATATGAGATTGAACAGATGATAAAAAATTAATTTGAATTAGGATTTATAAGATTTTTAGGATTCCGAAAAGATTGATTCTAACGATTCAAAGGAGCGATTTTCAATCCCTTGAACCCTTAAAATCAATCCTTTCGGAATCTTAAAAATCCTATAAATCCTAATTCAGACCCTATTAACATTTGCGTATATTGATGTCCATCGGCACTTCCATCAACAAAATTTCCGATTTTTCAAGCATCTGAATCTTAATTTTATCAACATTTTGTATGCCATAACCATCCCGTTTTTCTAACAATTGTTCCCCAATCTGCGCATTGCCTTCAATGATAAAAACATACAAACCATTATTTTTATCATTCATAATATATTCATTTTCAATGCCTTTGTCAAAACTGCCAAGATGAAACCATGCGTTTTGATGCACCCAAACACCTGCATCATTTGGATTTGGTGACAAAATTTGTTGAAATTGATTCAGCCTGTCCGCAGGATTTAATTTCAATTCGCCATAACGTGGTTCAACATTTTGTTTATTTGGGAACATCCAAATTTGCAACAATTTGACCATATTCGTCCGACTATGATTGTATTCGCTGTGGTAAATGCCTTTGCCCGCACTCATCACTTGGATTTCGCCCGTATTAATGACCGCTTGATTGCCCATGCTATCTTTATGTTCGAGTTGCCCTTCCAATGGAATCGTAATAATTTCCATATTTTGATGCTGGTGCATCCCAAAACCCATACTTGGCGCAATAATATCGTCGTTCATGACCCGCAAAACGCCAAAATTCATGCGGCGTGGGTCATAATAATTCGCAAAACTAAATGTGTGATGCGTTTCAAGCCAACCGTGTTGCGCATGACCGCGAGAGTTTGCTTTGTGTAAAACAGAAGTTGCCATGATTCTAAAATTTTATTGTAAAACAATCATTCGGCAATTATGTTTATGAAAAAGCGTGATTCAATACCGTTCCTAATTTGTTTCTCAATTGTGCGCAAGTGATGCTATATGCTTTCCGCACAGCACCTTCACTTTTGTTAAGTTCTTGTCCAATTGTTTTATAATCCTTTTCGTGATGCACTCTTGCCAATAAAATATGCCGATTTGAATGATTTAACTCATTGATTGTCAATGACAAAGCTGCTTGTAGGTTTGAATCTTGATAAACATTTATTTCATCTGATTCATCTTGTTGCTGATTATAAAAATGAGCAAAACGTTCTGAATGCCTATTTTCACGGCGAACAAGATCTAATAAATCTCGTTTGACGATAGTTCTTAACATCCCACAAGTAAACTCGTGTGTAGGTTTATCAAGGATAGTCTGACTTGCCTGCTCCATGTAATCTTCAATCGTTACACCTGAAATATTTGGAAATTGCAGACACATTTCGCTATAAACAATTGATTCCCATTGGTTTAGAATAATTAATTTTTCCATTGTTGAATAATTTTACGACCAGACAAGCCAATTGCAAGGCTTCATCATGGTCAGACAATTGCCATTAAATCTTGAAAGTTCTTTCAAGCGATTAAAAAATGAATTTTTATTTCGATGCAAAGTTATACGTCAAAATAATGTATCGCAATTTTTCATAGATTACTAATAAATGTTTATTTCTGATTATTTTTTAGGGTTTTTAGTGCGAGATTAATTATAAATGAATAAATTTGCGCTTGTTATTAATTCGTGAATAACTTGTTAATAATTCGTGAATAACTTATGAATAACCACTTAAAAAATTGATTATCAATGGGAAACATCGAATTAAATCGAATTGAAATTGAAACCTTAAAACAATTGATTCGGTTTCGTTATGGCATACCACTTATGGAGGCTAATAATAATGCTAATTATCGGGCATTATGTGAACAAATCAATAGAGTGGGTACTAATAATCAAGTACCAGTACCATTTCAAAATTACACGGTATCAGAGGATCAATTAAGGCGATTATTTTGGTTGAAAGATGAGTCTGTATCTTATAGACGTTATTTTATTCAATTCTGTTATTTTTATGCTTGTGGACAATTCCGTGAAGCATATTTAGAAGCGCATCCTATTGATAATCAATCTATTATGTTTGCAAAAATGAATCAAGAGAAGAACGATTTAAAACAAACTGAAATAAAAATAGACCATACCGAAAGGCAAGATTCGGATTTAATACAACCTGAAATAAAGGTTGTAGCGTTGGATCAACAAATTGAGGTTTTGAAAAATAGTTTAAAACAGAATTTAGCTAAAATTGCGGATTTAGAGCATAGTTTAAAACAAAATTTAGATAAAACAATTAATTTAAAACAAAAAAATATTGAACACGAGCAAGAGAAACAACGCACTGAAAAAAAGAAACGCTTGTTCCAAAAAATAGCATTTTTGATGACTATTTTGTTAGTGGGTTTAGGCAACTATTTTTGGCATTGGAAAGAACGGCGGCATGAAGAATTAGTTTGGCTGAATGCTTATAATATGACAGACAGTGCAGAAGCTGCCTTTTTGAAATCCCGATTGCCATTTATGAATGATTCAACCTCTGATTTTCGCAAAATAATCCATAATTGGACGGTGTTATTGATGGAAGGTTATAAAAAATTGGATACGATGAAAACACCTTTACCTGTTATTTTAGAGGAGGACAGACGTTTAATCCATTATACAGTTTATCCGAAGTGTAAGCCCTATTGCGATAAAATTGAAGAAACGTATTGCGCCGAAAAGGTGACTTGGCAGGACTCAAATGATACAATTCATAAAAAAATAGCAGGTATTTTAGGAATTGACGATAGTGTTCAAATATTATTTGAAAAATATACAGATGCAATTGTCTTAAAATATAAGCAACAGCCTGATAAAAGAAGTGAAGATTTTTTTGAAAACCTATTTGGTGTCAAAAAGACAGGTGCTTATCTACCGATTTTTATGTTTGCCGTTTTTAAAAAGGAGCATCACGGTATAAATCAATCACGTGAAATACTGGTGCGTTATCCGCCTTATGACTTGACTCAAAAATTTTACAAAAATAGAACTTATATTTTGCAAGGTCGTCCCTGGTGGCAAGACGTTATGAACCAAGTACGCACAAAGGCTTTTTCATGGACGGAAATCATTGATAATGAAGTGGTTACGATGGGTTTGTCTCGTGCTTATTCGAGTGCTCGGTATGATCATCGCATGATGCAAAGAGCGTTTTGGGTGGATATTCCCTTAAAAAAAGAACATTCAAAGCAAGTAAATGAAAAATTATTGTTATGTGTGGATTTTACCTTGAAAACAGATTAAGTGAACTTGATATTAAGGTGTATTTTTTTTGAAAAAAAATGTGTCAATGTTTGGGCAAGTGAATGGCTTTATGTAACTTTGTATTTCAAAGTTCTTTTTAAATAAAATTTATTTGCAAATGCAACCTATTGATAATCAATTAGAAACAAAAATGCTCGAACCTCAAAAAGACCATACGACTTATAATATAGGTTGGGCATTTATCGGGCTCTCTGCGTTTTGTTGTGTGGTCGCCTATCAACAACCAAATGCTGAATTGCTCCCGATGCTTAATTATGGTTGTTTTTTAATTTTTTTCATCCTCACGTTAGCGACTACTGGAATTCGCCCCAGTAAAATTGCGGTTTCAGACCATAGACTTTGGATTCAAACCGTTATTGTACTGACATTTAGTGCTTTAAGTTTGAATCTTAGTATTCGAGTATTCGCGCCTTTTCCGATTTGGATGAATACAACCATCTTTTTGATGATAGCGGCATTGCTTATCTATCCTTTTAGAGCGCGTTTGCCGATTTGGGGGAAGTCCATTTTAGGTTTTTTGGAAGGCGTATCTTGGTTGATGTCGCTGTATCTTGTTTTATTTATGGGGCCACTACAAATTTGGTCTATACCGTTATTAATTTTTTTGGGTATTTCGATACATGCGTTAGTGCCACTATTTTGGTTGATAATGTTGACAAAACATATTAAGAAAAATTTTGATGATAATCTTTATAAAAAGAGCGTTATTCTTGGTTTTTTGATGCCATTATTGGCATTAAGCCTTTATTTATTTCGATGGCATCGCGTTCAAAGTGTGATTAAGGAGAGCAAAGCTACTTATTTTCTCCATGAAACCAATAGAGATTTGCCTGAATGGGTTAGATTAAGCCAAAGTTTGCCAAATGACATTTTAACGGAAACCATTTTGACGAGTCCTGCCACTTCGCAACGACCTGACTGGTTTGGTGGTCTAAATTTTACTCAAAATATTCGGGTCTATCATAATCCCTTCGCGCTGATTTCGATGGCTGTTTTGGGAGAGGTTAGCCTTGATAATCAAACGGTTAAACATTTGTTAGAATCTAAATATGATGCACGTCATCAAACACAACGCCAATTTTGGAGTGGTCATGATTTGCATACCAAGACGATTTCAACCAATGTCGAAGTGCATGCGGCGCACCGATTGGCGTATATTGAAAAAACAATGACGATTCATTATCAA
>JBEEMZ010000185.1:0-9831 GCA_041192405.1 Bacteroidota bacterium
CACTCGCAATTCCTGTGATGCCAAGCCCGTCTGCCATCCAACCAAATGAATTCTGTACAAAGCCATCTAACATAGCACCACCCAATTTCTTGCAAGCACCATTTAAAAAGATATCCATTTCAGGGAAATTGATACCAAGTCCAGAAACTGCATTACTAATTCTTGCACCCAAATGAGGGCTTCCAAAGGTAACAATCCCACCAAACTGACGTGCATTCGGCATATTACTCGTTGTATTGGGGATGGTCTGGTCAACAGCCCATCGTGTCACCAATCCACCTTGACTGTGAGCAATCACAAACGGTTGGTAATTCGCTACGCTTTGATCTACAGGCTACATGTTCAGCTCGTCCAATCGGAGTTTAAGAGCGTATGCTGCATCACCAGCACTTCCTATCGCAACAACTGAGTTAGCGGGCGTGTAGGTTGTCAAAGTATTTTTGACTTTTCGAGCAGGATAAGACGTACCAATTAAATTGAGTTCATCTGTTGCGCGAGCCGCCTTAAACCAAGCAGAATTATCTCCCCGAAACCCATGTAACCAATGAATCGGTCTATCTTGCGCCTTTAAATGGCTTGCTACAAAACAGCATACAATTAATGATATATTATATTTTTTCATTTTTTTGATTATTTTAAGATGAAACCTTTATTTTTTGATAAATTTAGTAGATTGCATTTGACTGCCTTTGGTCATTTTCACGAAAAAGACCCCGCTTGGTAATGCTGCTATATCCATTTCAAAAACACGATTCACAAGATTCGATTGTTCAATCAAGACTTTCCCACTTACATCAATCACTTGACATTGTACAGGTTCGTCCCCCGCCAAATCCGTTAAATTCGTCTCGCCCCGCAAGATGCCATTTTCGACAGGATTGGGCGATACAGTCAATTTCAAAGCGGGTACTTCCAACATGCGCTTCGTCAAATCCTTATATCGCTCTCCTGCCACTTGAACGTTGCTAATCATCTTGAATTCTGATTTTTTTACTTCAAGCCCTGTCGGTAATGTATAATCATAATATTCATGTGTGTTTTTAGGCACCACATTACCAAACGCATCTTGTTGAAAAAAACTATACACAGACCGTATTTTGCCCTCAGCTGTGCGGGTTTCACCATAAAACAATTTTTTGTAATTAAACTCTAATTCAACATTTTCTTTTTTAAATAAGTAGCTATTTTCGCGTGTACTCAGTTTGTAACCTTGTTTTTCCAAATTAGAAATCTGTTCAAGCGTCAAATCATCAAAAGGAACGGGCTTAAAGATGCCTTGTGCCAATCCATCGGATCCTTGCTGAACCAAGGCTGCTTGCAAGGTTTCCGTATTTTTAGATTCCGTGATGACGGCTCGATTCACATCTAATGCAACAATTTTGTCTGCCAAAAGAACTCGATATTTAATTTTTCGCTCCAAATTTAGCCCTACATTGCCATCCACATACGTAATAATCGTCACATAAGTGCCTTTATCCGTCAAAATCTGCTCGATATGATTATTTTCAAGCGTTTCTTTCGCATAAGGGATGTCTAAAAAATGCAACTTGGTTACATCAAATCCTGTGGGGAATTCTGTATAACCTTGATTACTTTCGTCATAACTGACTTTTTCCACAACCTTCTCTTTAACAAATTGTTTAAGAACCAAGTCGGATTCACTCTGCTCAATGTTTTTACTTGCCTTCACATGCTGCGCAAATGCCATTGTGGAATAGCACGTCCAGCACAAAGTCAATAAAATACATGAAAAAGACAACTTTTTCATTGTTAAAACGTTTAAAATTTTAATAAATTTGTTAAGTAGGTTTTTGTCAATGGAGTTAGCTAATCTCTTGGCAAGAACCTTTTTACATATTAGAAGTACCTCTAAATTCTGATACAAAGTTACGCCCCTTTGCGGGTTAATGCAAGTTTGGAGCAGTGGACATTATCGGACATTGCTGCCTATTTTCGGACAACTGCCCTTTTGCCAAACATTTTTGATAAATAACGACCTGAAAATGAGGGCTGAGTAAGCCATTTGGCAGCTCAATCCCTTCTTTTTTGAGCCATCGGCTCAATGTTTTGACCGAAATCCCCAATTCGGTGGCGATTATTTTCCTATTTTTGAACGGTGTTGGCGTATGCAACACTACGGAGTCACGTTGCATTTGTTGAGTTTGCTTTTCGATTGTGGACATGTTTTTAGATTTTGATTTAAAACTTTTTGCTAAGAAATAGGATTTTATGGCGGTCTGCGCAATTCATTGAGCATCAAGATTGGGATGAATCAAGAACTATCACACAGGTACACAGGTAGTTTGAGCAGTAAGTTGGTCATTACAAAATGTTTCATACGATGTTTTTAATGGCGAAAATTTTGACAAAGCAAAGTTAAAAATAATATTCGATATTTCAAAATATTTATATCTAAAATTTTATTTTTATATTTAAAACAAAATATATTGTAATTAAAAATACAAAAAAAAGGTTTTAAAAATTTGGAAGCTCCATCGGTTCGACTTACCTTTGTACAAAATTGAAACAATGAAGTCATTACCAGAATTACCAATTGGTCAACAATATTTCAAAGCGGTCCGAAAGCCCGACTCTATCTATGTGGATAAAACAAAATATATTTATGAATTGTGCCGTCCAGCAGAGAGAAGTTATTTTTTATCGCGTCCGCGACGGTTTGGTAAGTCGTTGACATTGGATACCATTGCTGAATTATTTGAAGGTAACCAATTGTTATTCAAAGGCTTATGGATTGAAGATAAATGGGATTGGTCACAAACCTATCCTGTAATTCGTTTGTCCTTAGACGCGATAGGTCATCAACATGGTTTGAAAGAGGCACTTCAAGAAACCTTACAGGATATTGCAGAGACCTTTGAAATCGAATTAAAAAAGAAATCACCTGGTGCTTTATTTCAAGAGTTGATTCAAAAAGTGGTGCAAAAAAAGGGCAAACAAGTGGTCATTCTCATTGATGAATATGATCGCCCGATTGTAGATTATATTGATCCTTATGATTTCCAAAAGTCTATCAAACAACGAGATATACTTAAAGATTTTTTTGATATTTTAAAAAAAGCGTCAAAACATATTCGTTTTATGCTGATAACGGGAGTCTCTAAATTTGCACGAGTCTCCATCTTTTCAAGTTTAAATCACTTGATTGACCTAACCGCAGATCCCAAGTATGCCGCACTGTGTGGTTATACACAGGCAGAATTAGAGTCCAATTTTCAGCCTTATCTTGAAACGATGCCGCCCAATACGCTTGAACGACTCAAATATTGGTATGATGGTTATAGTTGGGATGGCAAAACCTTTATGTATAATCCGTTTTCGGTTTTGAATTTTTTTAATACAGGACTCTATCGCAATTATTGGTTTACAACAGGAACGCCTACGTTTCTCGTAAAAATATTGAGCAAGCGATTTGAATACAAATTAGAAAAAAAAGAAGTAAATGATACGATTTTGGATTCGTTTGTATTGGAACAGAAAGATAGTTTAGATTTGGATTCCTTATTATTGCAAACGGGCTATTTAACCCTTAAAAAGATAACGAATCATCAAAAATGGATTCTTAATTATCCAAATCAAGAGGTAAAACAGTCGTTTGCGCAGTTTTTATTGAGCGAATTCACGCATACGCGAGTTACGGTTCCATATGGTGCGGATATTTTGGAAGCGTTAGATGATAATAATGTTGGTGGCGTTATAAAAGTTTTAAATAATTTGATTCGAGCGATTCCTGACCAGAATTATATTCAAAATGAAGAGAAATGCTTTCATGCAGTGATTCATTTGATATTCACCATGGTTGGGTCGAATGTGCAAAGTGAACATCATACTTTTATTGGGCGCATTGATACCGTGATTGTTACAGATGAAAAAATATTTTTATTTGAATTCAAAGTCAATGAAAGTGCAGAAGATGCTTTACAATGTATTAAAGATAGATTGTATGCAGAAAGTTTGCGTTATTTGCGAAAACCGATTGTTGGTGTAGGCATTTCGTTTTTGACGACGAATAAAGGCATTGATGATTTTAAAACTGAAAATCTATGAATTTTAACGAATAGAGCAAAAAATATCACTTTTTGCTCTATTCGTTTTACGCTGAACGTTTTTTTTAATAAAAATTCTGCCAATGTGGTCAGGTTTTAAACATTTTGGTTAGAATTTCAATCACCACCAAGACTTGATTCTTTTTAAAGGCGTGTTCAATATCTAAAACCGTAATCGCCATGCGCCCCGTTTGTTGATTGACATGCCCGTTCCAATAACATTCGAGAAAACGATAATTCAACTTCTTTGTTGGGATAATCAACGCGATAGATGGTATGATGTGACTTCGTAAGATAAACCGAGTTTTATCTATATAAATAGCCTCATCAAGCCTTAGTTTTTCAAAAAATTGCTCCCCGACAGGAAAATTACGACTGTATAGCATGTCTTTTCAATTTTAGATGACAAAAATACCACATCTGGGGTACATAGGTATATATGGAACATAGATGGGCATTTAAGATTCTTGAATGCGCCTATATTCCATACGTACCTATCTGTTTGCAAAATCATTTCAATAAGTCGGGTTTTAGCTGCAACGCTTTTTGATGTAATTCATTGGCTTTCAATATATTACCAATATTTCCAAACGCGCTACCCAAATCGTAAATGGCTTGTGCATTATTCGGCTGCAACTCAACAGCGCGTTGAAAATACTCAAAAGCCTTTTGATGATTTCCAAAATTGCCATGCGCAACGCCCAATAAACGAATTGTTTCAAAATCATTCGGCTGTGAAGCCAACGCTTTTTCTAAAAATTCAATACATTTTTTACCATCTTGCTTTACTTGCCCAAAATATTGTCCTGCTTCTCGATACGTTCGCGTTAGATTATTTTGTGCATCTTTAAAACCAGGAGCGATTTGCAATGTTTTTTGATAGGTTTCAACCGATTTATCAAACTCTTTCAAATAAAAATAGCCATTGCCGAGCAACAAATACGCATTTTTATTCAAAGGATGGATTTCAATAGATTTTTTCAAATGCTGAATCGCCTTTTGCAAAACAATTGGGTTCGGATTTTTGGGATTTTCTTTAACCGCCCGTTCAATCATTTGCCCACCTGCGGAACATTGTACTTTGGTACTATTTTCAGAAATTTCGACATCGGTTGTGAAAAGTGTATAATCATCTTTCCAATCAAAATTTCTTATAAATGTTTTTAATCCAAATAATAGTGCAATTAAAATAACAATTGGCAAAATAAAAAACTGTTTTGTTTTAAACAACGTGGTCAATAAAACGCTTATCACCAAACAAAATCCAATACTCGGCATAAAAACAAATCGTTCTGCCATATTCGTTCCAACCGCGAAAACAATATTTGAGACGATGAAAAGAGTAACTAAGTAAAATAAAATACCGAAACCTATTATTTTACCTTGTAAAAACTGTTTCGTGCCCCAAATCAACAAGCCAATATAGGCAAGCAAACTGATGATTACAAGTGGATTCCCAAAAGTCATTATATCAATATGTCTCGGATAATAATCATGCGTCAACGGGTGCGGAATCAACAGTAAAACAATATATTTACCCAACGTATAAACAATTGTTGCCATTTTTTCCATAAACGAGAACGGAATATATTGACCATTTTCAAATTTCAAAAATGGATTATTCAACAATTCCATCTGTTCACCGCCGAGCTGATTGCCAATCGCATTCGTGCGCAATCCCAAAAATAAAATCGTACTCGCAACAAATGGTATCATCAAAGGAATCATTTTTGAAATCCTCACATTCAAAAAAAAATAATAGATCATTGGAGCAATCATCAAAAAAGTGATTGCATTTTCCTTCGACATCAATGCAATAAAAAATAAAATTCCGCTAATGACAATATTGACAATATTTCCTTTTTCTAAAAATTTAATCGAAAACCAAACCCCGCCTAAACTGCCCAATAAAGTCATCATTTCATCGCGTCCTTTGATATTCGCCACGACTTCTGTATGAATCGGATGCACCGTAAAAATCAACGTCGTAATAAATGCAAGCATGCCCGCTTGTGCCAAATCCGTTTTATTTTTATAACTCAACAGTTTTAACAACAAAAAGTATAAAACAACACAAGTCAACGCATACCAAATTAAGTTAAACAAATGTCCAAAAAGCGGATTTTTGCCAAAAATCTGATATTCCAACGCAAACATCATCAGCGTAAACGGACGGTAACGCCCCCCCGCAACTAAATTCGCTTTGCCCGATTCTTTAAAAAAACCATAAAAAGTATCATATTCCAACAAACCACTCCAACCAGAAATGCCTTTCGTTGTAAACATATTTTCAGTAATCACAATGGCATCATCTTGCGCGTAATCATGCGTTAAAGTATTGGCATACAATCCAAAAGCAATGATAAAAATAAAATATGCGTGTAATTTTGGCTTCGTCCAAAACGATGTATCTGTAATCATTGACAAGGGCTCATTCACGATTTGCGTTGTTGCGGCAGTGGGTTGAATGAGATTTTTTTTCTTATTCTTAGACATGTTGGCTTAGGTTTGAAAATAAATTTAGGATTCAATCGCGCAAATTTCATCAAAAATACCGAACTTTGCGAAATCTTTGTATAAAAAAATACAAAATCAGACTTTCATTTCGTTATTGCAAGCAAAATCTTATTTACTTAGACATGAAGAAAATTTTTGTTGCTTTTTGCACCGTTCTAACATTCAGTTCAACGCATGCACAATCTTTTTTGACGGGGCAAGCGCAATTTGCTGCTTCGGAACGCAATGAGCCGACTTTTAAACCCGTTGCTCCGCCTGTTTCCATTCAAGATTGGCATTTTGGCTTTCAACTAAGTCCAACATTTAGCTGGATGAGCAGTGACAGCAAATTTGTTCAAAGTGTGGGTTCGCCCGTGGGTCTGAAACTTGGCATTTTGGCAGAAAAACGGTTTGCAGACAATTATGCTGTAACCACTGGAATAGGGTTCCATTTTAACACAGGTGGCGGCTTGAGACATGATGCTTCGGGTACTTTTTGGACGAATTCTTACAGCGATTTCAACCCGCAACCGACTCCAACGGATACTTTTTTACCCAACACCTTATTGAAGTATAATCTTCAATTCTTAGAAATTCCTGTTGGATTGCGGATGCGTACACAAGAATTTGGGTACTTGCGGTACTTTATGGAGCCTCTTTTGACGTTGGGCATTCGTACCCAAGCACGTGGGTCTATTGTTGGAAGTGGAAAATTCGACCAAGAAAAAATTAATATTAAAGAAGCGGTGAATGCGATTAATCTATCTTGGGGCTTCGGTGCAGGCGCGGAGTACACAATTAGTCAAAATACAGTCATTGTGGCTGGTTTGTATTACAATCGCGGTTTTACGGATATGACTTCCGATAGTGATAGTAAAGTTAAAAGAGTTTCAGGTGGCACATCCATTGCGGAAGATTCCAAAAGTGTGGTTAGCAATGTTACGATTCGTTTAGGTGTAATGTTTTAAAAATCAATTTCTTAAATAGTACAAAAACGTCGTAAGTCTTAGAGATTTGCGACGTTTTATTGATTACAACCATGTTTCATCCTGCAAAATTATTATTATTTGGCGAGTATTCTGTTTTGAAAGGTTCACGCGCTTTGGCGGTACCATTATCCTTGTTTCGAGGTAGTTGGAAATACGCTCCGAATCCACATCTTCAACACGATTTAGTTCAATTAGCCCAATATTTGAAAGAAAAAGTTGAAAATAGTGTTGATTTTTTGAATACAGACGGTTTTTTAAACCATTTATCAAAAGGTTTATACTTTGATTCAAACATTCCACGTGGGTATGGCGCGGGCAGTTCGGGAGCCGTTTGTGCGGCGGTGTACGAGCGTTTTGGGATTTTTAAAACCAATGATATTGCTGAATTGAAACAGATTTTTGCGACAATGGAAAATTATTATCATGGGAATAGTTCTGGATTTGACCCACTTATCTCGTATTTGAAACAACCTGTTTTGATAAACATTGATAAAAGTTTGCAAAACATTGAAATAAAGCCTAATACAGATTTAAAAATATTTTTAATTGATACGAAGCAGCCGCGCAAAACAGAGCCATTCGTTCAACTTTTTTTAGAAAAATGTAAATCTTCTGAATTTAATATTGCCATTTTGGAACAAGTCGCGCCCAAAATGAATCAAACGTTAGATGATTTTTTAAATCATAATACCAGTTCTTTTTTTGATAACTTACACCAATTGAGTGCCTTACAATTGCAATATTTTCCTGATATGATTCCCGATGACTTTAAACCGTTATGGAAAGATGGTTTAAATAGCAATGATTTTAAATTGAAATTATGTGGGGCAGGTGGTGGTGGTTTTATACTTGGATTCGCTAAAAAGCAAGATATTATGAATGTTATAGCCCAAAAGTATCAACAAAAATTGCTTCTCTGCTAATAAAAAATATGATTTTTGCACCTATGTAGGATAACAATTCCTAATATGAAACCTTTGTCGTGGATAAAGCAGATTCGCTTTATCCACGACAAATTTTTATAAAAAACGAATAAGCAGAAACTTATAATCAAAAAATTATTATATTTGCATACGGTTTAATGTTTGATTATATCACCATTAATATTTAGATATATGATTAAATCATTTGCAATGAAACTATGCTTTAACCTAAATTATAATTTATTGATTATCAATAAGTTATGCAAATGGGGGGGGTAATACTTACTATATCCATCCATTTTTTTCCGAAAACTACCCGATATGGCTAGCATAGTGCTTGTTTATATCCCAAATTCTTTTAAATCTCAAAACAAAAAGTTATAACCTCAATATCTTCAAACAATGGCAAAACAACAAAAAGAAAAGGACAACACAACGATTCCACCTAAAACAAGGCAAGAAATCGCTGATAAATTTAGCATCTGTGTCAAAACGCTGAACAGATGGTTGAACAGACAACAAATTGAAGTACCCAAACGAGCTTTGATTCATCCTACGCTTTATGAATTAATTGTTGCACGTTGGTCGCAGTTGCCTACGGAATCAAGGAAGATGGATAATCCGCCTCGTCTTGATGTCAATTAAGTGTCCGATTAGTTCCGATATTGGTATCTGTGTAACGACTACCTTTGCATTGCAAAATAGGTGCAATTGACATATTAAAAAAATATAAAATGCGACTATTTAATGATTTATTAACTCATTTTTAAATATTTATGACCATATTGATACGCGGTTCGCCAACTTTCTCTTAATGTAAAAAACTGTTTGGCTTATTCCAGCAAGCCAAACAGTACTTACGATTTTCAATCAACACAGTTTCGTAAATCTGTGTAAACTAAAAATTTTATTAATCACTGCAAAGTTAGTTATTTTATGAAAATGAATTATCAGTTTTTGCTAATTTATAGCGATCAGTTGAAAAAAATTTTCTACTTATGTTCTTTTGTGTTTTTATTTTCAACTTATAGTTGTGTTGGGGCAATATCGGTAGAATCACCTTGCACAGATAAAGCAACTATGTCAATAGATGTGCCTGTAAGATATCTTGGTTTGTGTAGTGCGTTTTTTGAAACAGCAACGCAACCTATGAAAGTTCAGATTACAGTTGATGGCTTTTCTGTTAATGGTGATAGTATTAAGACTACGGTTATGGATGCTTTTTCGTTTAATACCGATAATAATACTACAGGAATTAATATTCGTACTTTTTCCATTAAAGTTCCTAAGTGTGGTAGCTACGTTATCACTCTCAATATAAGGGGAAAAGATAATAGTTGTTTCAAATGTTGTAGTGGT
>JBEEMZ010000186.1:0-9822 GCA_041192405.1 Bacteroidota bacterium
CAACCACCTTGCATCAACGTCCTTGAATGCAACAATGATTTTCATCAAAAAATCAAAAGAAGGTAAGTTTTTATTTGCGAAGTAATTGGAAACCAACGCATTAGAAGCTCCAATCGTGTCAGAGAATTCTTTTTGGCTTTTAAATCCTTTTAAATCGTAAATTTTTTTGAGTCGCTCATTTACATTCATTTAAATAAAATTGATTTATTTTAAAAATTTTTATCAAAAAAATTTGATAAAATAAAAACATTTACATTACCTTTGCGTCGAAAAGGCTTACATTAACCGATGCAAGGGCAAAAGTAATGAAAAATTTCATTGGAAACAAGTTGAGTGAGCATTTCAGGACAAACGTTAGATTAGAAATTAAAGTTTTTTATCCAATTGTTTCCGTAAAAAACTGATTTCTTCCTTTAAATCGGCGATTCGTTGCTCATATTGCTCTCGACTCACATTTTCGAGAGGCTGTTTTCTTATTTGTCTTGTATCCATAATTGGATTATTAAGTGTTTTGTTATCTGATTTTTCAGATTTCCACACATCGCCGTATCCAATCACGAGCCATTCTGTACTCACAATTGGAAATTTTTCGAGAATAGCCAGCAATACATCATGTTTTGGGGCTGTATCTTTTTTTATCATTGCGTTCACTGTCTTGTAATTCAGACCTATTTGTTTACAAAACTCTTTTTGGTCTAAATTTAAAGATTCGTATAAAAATACAATTCGTTGATTTACAGACATTTGTAATTATTACTAATTAGTTAAAATTATTATTAACAAATAATTAACACTTTTTTAATCTCAAAAATTTGACCAATCTTAATATTTAGACTAATTTTGCATTAAATAATAAAGATTAAAAATTCAAAGGCAAAAGTAAGAGAAAAAATTATCGAATACAATATAAAACGCGACTTTCCAAGCGCACATAGATGTTATATTATTCATTATTGATACAAACAAAATTATTCAATCAAATATTTTAAAAATAAGTACTATGTCAAATCTAACTATCAATCGTCCTGTCAATCAACAATTTGTGCAATATCCGCATTGGATGGCGCAAGAAAAAGAATTTTCATTAAGCGAAAAAGGTTTATTGGACATTATTCTCAGCTTTAAAGACCATTTGTCCAAAGAATCTTTGGTCAACTTTACGAGCGATGGCAAACGGGCGATTGATAGGGCTTGGAAAGGTTTGATTCAAAAAGGGATTTTGATTGCGAAATCATTTAAATCGGCGGATAATCGTTTCGCATGGTCTTATACCGTCAATTTAGAGAAAATTTCCCTCATTTCACCACAGAAAAAAGTAATCAATTATGCTGAAATCGCCCATAAATATGGTGTTTCAGAAGATGTCGCTCGCGCTATCACAGAAGAAGCGATTGCGCAGGCAATTCCTTCAGCATCCATTCCCGATATTCAGACCGAGCCAATAGCAATGGTTGAAACGACCGAAATTGACAAAAATGTGCCCGAGATAGCGATTCCCAAACCAGAAATCGGTTCAAAAGCTTTGTTTGAAGTGGAATCTATGCCGATTTCAATTCCTGACATGAGTTTTAATCCCTTTTTTGAAATGCAATTCATGCCAATTCCAATGTTGGAAATCGGTTCAAAACCAATTATAGATGTGCCAAAAATACCAAGTTCTACTAATGAAATGATTGCAAAACCGATTATCGAAATACCCAAAACACCAATTTCGATAATTGAAACGAGTTCAAAACCGATTCTTGATTCAACATTTGTTTCAAAACCAACGCAATCGCAATCACAAAATGACAAACGAAATGGATTTGCTGAAGATTTATTGAATGATAAAAACTTATTAGATTATTTGAGAACCGAAAGCCCACTTTTCGAGGTGACTTCAGAAATCATCACTGCATTTCATAAACGATTGGATATGAACCAGTTAGAACATCCTAATTACGAAAAATATGCACAACATTTTAGAAATTGGCTACCCGATTTCTTGAAATACAAAGATGTTGGCAATAAAATCAAAGCAATTAAACCAAATGTAGTGAATGTCGGAAATGGTTCTAATGAAAAATGTGGGAACAATAAAGAATTTAACATATTACGAAAAATGCTTCAAAATCCGCAAGAAGATTACATGACTTATCAAGGTTGGGTGCTGAAATTGGCTGAAATCACTGAAAATTTGTCTCCTGCCGACATTACCTATAAAGAGGAAATGGTTTCTGTCTATAAAAATGGTCAATTGCGACAACGCTATCAAGAAATAAAGGCGAAAATGGCATTATCCGAAGGTGCAAATTAACTCAATTCGTAAAATTATCACTCAATAAGCATTTTTTACGACGCACTCATTTGGATAATAGCTCAATTCATATAACTTTGCGCTCCATATTTTCACATCACTTATGTGGAAAGCATTCTTATTATCCATAATTAAAAATCAAAAATGGTATGAAACACCTCTTTTTACTTTTTTTATGTTGCCTCTTAACAGCAACGCCTGCATTTTCGACGATTCAAATGCAACACACACGCACTTTTCAACCAACTAAATTGTCTTTTAAGGAACGGTTGTTATTGAAAATGTTGCAAGTAAAAATCAATAATTCAAGAACTAAACCATTGATTTTAAATCAATTAAGAAATGATTGTGCTAAAATTGTTTTAAAAAATGGCGATGTGATTGAAGCAGACATCAGCGAAATTACACCTGTTGAAGTAAAATACAAACGTTGCGGAAAGCCGAATGATCCTCTAATCGTGATTTACAAAAAAGATGTTTTAAGTATCAAAGCAAGCGATGGTGAAACGATTTTTAGAAATACCGATAATGCCAAAACAACTCTTAACGCTACGGGCGAACCGAGTAATCACATAATGGCAATTAGTGCTTTGGTATTAGGCATTCTGAGTTTGCTGATTTCCGTGAAAGTACCTGTTTTGATACTTGCGGCAGCGATTTTGGCAATTCTTTTTGGTTCCACTGCTTTAAAACAAATTAAACAGAATCCAGAAAAATATAAAGGTAAAGGTATGGCGCGGGCAGGACTTATTTTAGGGATTATTACCACCTCTATATTGGTGTTGCTATTGGCGAATGGAAATATTTAATTTGATTATTATCAATAAAACAGGTTCGTTTTTTTGCAAAAACAAACCTGTTTTATTGATAATATAATTTGCAACCTATTGAAAATCAATGCATTCGGTCGCCGCGCAATTCCATGTTGCGCATCACTTCTGCTTCATATTCCAAAAAAGCTTTCCAACGAAGGCGCACCGCTTGCTCATTTCCATACAATTCAGCCAATTCGATAAACAATTTGTAGTGACTTGCTTCCGAAACCATGAATTGATGATAAAAAGATTTCAAATGGTCATCCGCAATATGCAACGACAATTGCCGAAAACGCTCACAACTCCGCGCTTCAATCAACGCGCAAATCAACAGTTTTTCAACTAAACGAGCCTCTCTATCGCCTGTTTTATGCTCAAATTGCAACAATTTGTTGACATATTCATCTTTTCGCTGTCTGCCGAGTTTCAAACCGCGTTTTTGCAATTCTGCCCAAACCAATCGAAAATGTCCCCATTCTTCGGTGACGATTGGGGCTAATTGTTTGACCAATTCTTCTTTATCGGGGTAGGCTTGGATTAAGGAAATACAACTTGTGGCGGCTTTTTGTTCGCAATACGCATGGTCGGTTAAGATGGCTTCCAATGAAATTTGTGCTAAATCTGCCCAACGCGGGTCGGTTGGCAACTGTAAACCAAGCACTTGTTTGTGCGCTTCTTGCACTAAAGGTTTTAACATTTTTCGATTTCGGATTTGCGATTTCGGATTGCCCCGAATTACACGAATTTATACGAATTATTTTGTATAGAAATTCATGCAATTCGGGGCATTCCGAAATCCAATTATTCAATCATTTTTGTCCATTTATTTTTGGAAGCAGTTGATTTCATCAAAGTTTCGATAAACGCCATGCCTCGCAATCCTTCCTCAACACCTGGCACATCATCCAAATCTGGATCCGCCGCAACACCTTCCATTTTGGAACGAAGGTTTAACGCAAAATTCCGATACAAATTTGCAAATGCCTCGCCATAACCTTCTGGATGTCCTGCTGGATAGCGCGTATTTTTGGACGCAGCAGCCGAAGTCATAAAATTACCAACATTTAAAATTTGCATTGGCTTATCTAACCATTTGAGAATCATTTGATTAGGCGTTTCTTGATGCCAATCAAGGCTACCTTTTTCGCCATAAACCCGCAAACGCAAAGCATTCATTTCACCTGCCGCAACTTGCGTCGCCATCAAAATACCTGTCGCGCCACCTTCGTAACGAACCAAAACCGCGCCATCATCATCCAATTGACGACCTTCCACAACGGTATTCAAATCTGCACATAACTCATTGATTTTCAACCCAGTAACGAATTCAACTAAGTTTTCACAGTGCGTACCAATATCGCCCATACAACCACTTTTGCCAGAACGCGCAGGGTCGGTACGCCAAGCCGATTGCTTTTGCCCCGTCGTTTCCAATGCCGTCGAAAGCCAACCTTGTGGATATTCAACATAAATTTTACGAATTTTGCCAAATGCACCTGTGCGGACAAGGTGTCGCGCTTCCTTAACCATCGGATAACCCGTGTAAGTGTGCGTCAAACCAAACATTAATCCAGTTTTATCAACAAGTACCTTCAATAATTTGGCTTCTTTGTAGGAAAACGATAACGGTTTATCCAACATGACATGAAAACCATTTTCTAAGGCAGCCTTCGCAGGTGCAAAATGAACGTGATTTGGTGTAACAATGCTTACAAAATCCATCCGTTCACCTTCGGGCAACAATTTTTCACTCCGAAACATTTGTTCGTAACTTTCATACACACGTTGTTCGGGTAGATACAAAGCACGTCCAGTTGCACGAGATTTTTCGGGGTCGGAACTGAAGGCACCACAAACTAATTCAATTTCGCCATCTAAGGCAGCCGCTTTTCGATGAACCGCGCCGATGAAGGCATCTAAGCCGCCACCGACCATGCCCATTCTGATTTTTCTTGCCACTTTTTTCATTTTCTTTCCAATGGATAGGTTTTAAAAGGCTCAAAAGTACGAAATTAATGATGAATTAGGAATGATAAATGATGATTTTCTGTTAAATTCGTCATTTATCATTCCTAATTTGACTTTTTGTTATATTCGTATTTTTATCATTTAAAAAACCTTTTGGAGAGAGAGATGTTTTGTGTATTGTGTTTTGTGCAAAAAAACAAAACACATCTCTCTCCAAAATATCTTTTTAAATGATTATATGTCGCAAATTTTAACGCACTTTTTCAAAGAAGCTAACTGATCTTCCTTAGTAGGCTTTTCGCTTGCAGGATTTGATTTATGAATTGGAATAAACTCTTGCGCCACAAAACCTTTATAACCCGTATCCACAATCGCTTTCATAATCGCAGGATAATATAATTCTTGTGAATCATCAATTTCGTTCCGTCCTGGAACGCCACCTGTATGATAATGAGCAATATACGGATGATATTCTTTTATATTACGAATGATGTCCCCTTCCATAATTTGCATGTGGTAAATATCATATAGCAATTTAAATCTATCCGAACCAATTGCTTTACACAATTCAACGCCCCAAGCGGTATGGTCACATTGATAATCTTTGTGATTTACTTTGCTATTCAATAGCTCCATGACCACATTGATTTTATGTTTTTCAGCCAATTTCATCAATTTTTTCAAACCTTCTGCACAGTTTTTAATGCCCATTTCATCCGATAATCCTTCCCGATTGCCCGAAAAGCAAATAATATTTGGCAAACCTGCATTTGCCGCTTTGGGAATCAGGTCTTCATAAAATTCAACTAATGTTTTATGATTTTCGAGGCGATTAAAACCTTTCGGAATTCCGAAACCTTTCGGTTGCGCAAAACCCATAGACGAGACCAAACCATATTTATTGGCAGTCGCCCATTCTTCTGGCGCGAGCAAATCTATCGAAGATAATCCTAATTTTTTGCCCACCTTGCAAAGTTCTTCCAACGGAATCGTGCTATAACACCATCTACACGCGGAATGATTGATTTTTCCAGCAAGTTTTTCTTCCTCTAACTGGTTTTCAGCCGCCGCAATGCGGTTGAACATCGAATCTGAAACGACTGAAAGGCTGGTCGCACTTGCAATCTTTTTTAAAACGGAACGTCGAGATTTGTTAGTAATCATTTTTAAAAGTTTAATTTTTTAACTATTTTGCCACAAATTACACAAATTTTCACGAAGGCTGTGCTAATTTTGTGCAAATTCATATCCTTGACGACATATAAGGTTCAAAATTAAAAATTTAACTTGATTTGTATGAAAAAATTATTATTTAGCCTATTTATTTTGGTGTTCGCGCTGACGCAACTGAGTGCGCAAGTGCCCCAATCTCTATTTTCCACTTTGAAGTGGCGCAATATCGGACCATTTAGAGGCGGTCGAAGTTTAGCGGTGGCAGGTCACGCTGACCAACCTTCTACTTGGTATTTCGGCGCGACGGGCGGTGGCGTTTGGAAAACAACCGATGGCGGACAGGCGTGGAATTGCATTTCGGATAGCACTTTTGGGTCGTCGTCAGTCGGCTGCATTGCGGTCGCGCCTTCCGACCCGAACACTATATATATAGGTATGGGCGAAACCGAAATGCGCGGCAATATTAGTTTTGGCGACGGGATGTACAAAAGTAATGACGCGGGCAAAACTTGGAAGAAAATCGGTTTGGAAAAAAGTTTTGCGATTGGTCGAATCGTCGTGCATCCCAAAAATCCAGACCTATTATATGTAGCGGTTTTGGGCAAGATTTTTGGACAAAATCGGGAGCGCGGCGTGTATCGTTCCAAAGATGGCGGCAATGCTTGGGAACAAGTTTTGTCGAAAGATGATAAAACAGGTGCGATTGATGTGGTTTTTGACCCCAATAATCCATTGGTTTTGTATGCTTCGTTGTGGCAATGTTTTCGCAATAATCATATTATGAGTAGTGGCGGCGAAGGTTCTGGTTTGTACAAAACGACTGACGGTGGCAATTCTTGGCAGAATATTTCTCAAAAATCAGGTTTACCCGTTGGCATTTTGGGCAAAATTGAGATTTCTGTGGCGCATAAAAATAGTAATCGCGTTTGGGCAATGGTCGAAAACCAAAAAGGTGGTGGACTTTTCCGTTCCGAAGACGGTGGTGAAAATTGGGCGCAAATTAATACTGATAAAAATTTGCGGCAACGCCCTTGGTATTTTAGCGAAATTGCGGTTGACCCAACGAATGATGATGCGCTGTTTGTCATGAATGTTGGGTTTTGGAAAACGACCGATGCGGGTAAAACGTTTTCGCAAATTCAAGTGCAACATGGTGATTGCCATGATATTTGGATTAATCCAAAAAATTCACAAAATTTTATTTTGGGGGATGATGGAGGAGCCGAAATTACTTATGACGGTGGGCGCAATTTTACCCAATTAGATTTGCCGACGGCGCAATTTTATCATGTTTCGTTGGATAATGATTTCCCCTATCATGCGTATGGCGCACAACAAGATAATTCCAGTATTCGCATCAAAACTCGAAATACGGAAGATTCTAATATTGACCGACAGGATTGGGAAGAAGTTTCGGGCGGTGAAAGTGGTTACGTCGTGTCGGATCCGACCAATTCAGACATCGTTTATGGTGGAAACTATCAAGGCGAGATGGAAAAATGGCATTTGAAAACGGGGCAACGTCAACAAATTGCTGTAAATCCGATGTTATATTTGGGTGCGGGTTCGGAAGCGATGAAATATCGTTTTCAATGGACATATCCTTTGGTTTTTTCGCCGCATGATGCCAAAATATTATATGCGACTTCTCAATATGTGCATAAAACAACGAATGGTGGCATGAGTTGGGAAATTATCAGTCCGATTTTGACGCGCAATGACCCTGCAACACTCATTTCAAGCGGCGGGCCCATTACGAAAGATAATACAGGAGCAGAAACGTTTAGTACCATTTTCACTTTTGCAGAATCTTCCGTGAAACAAGGCTTGTTTTGGGCGGGTTCGGATGATGGTTGGTTGCATATCAGTCAAGATGGTGGCAAAAAATGGGATAAATTGATGGTTCAAGGTTTGCCTGATTGGGCTTTGATGAGCATTATTGAGGCATCTCATTTTGATGCGGGGACGGCATATTTGGCTGCAAATCGCTATAAATTGGATGATAATAAACCTTATTTATTCAAAACCAATGATTTTGGTAAAACTTGGAAACTGATTACGACAGGTTTACCGAATCAAGCTTATTGCCGTGTCATTCGGGAAGACCCTAATAAAAAAGGTTTGTTATATGCGGGAACGGAAATTGGTATTTTTGTTTCATTTGATGATGGAAATCATTGGCAACCGTTGAGTAATAATTTGCCATTGACTCCGATTCACGATATTGCGATTCATGTGCGGGATAAAGATTTGGTTGTGGCAACGCATGGACGGTCGTTTTGGGTGTTGGATCATTTGGAACCATTGTACCAAATCGTTGATAATCAAAAGGTTGCGGAGAAAAAAGCGCATTTGTTTAAACCAGAAAATGCTTACAAAGTAGGCGGCAGTGCAATGCGCATAACGGGAATGCAGGTTGGCGAAAACGCGTTTGGCGGCGTAACCGTGCATTATTGGTTGAAAAATAAGGTTTCTGACGAAATCACATTGACCTTTTTTGATGCTCAAAAAGATACGGTGATGCGTTTTTCTAATTTGAAAGACAAAAAAGGCAAGGCAATTGAAGTCAATGCGAATTTTTATCAGAAAGAAAAAATAGAACGTTCTGGCATTTTAACGGCGGCGAGTGGTTTGAATGCTTTTGAATGGGACACGCGCTATGCGGACGCGACCGATACCGAAGGCACACCTGCCTTAATGTGGAGTGGTTCGGTGGTCGGACCGAAAGCCGCGCCAGGTCAATATCGGGTAGAATTGGCGATTGGGAAGGAAATGATTGGTTCGGAGACGTTTGAAATCAAAAAAGACCCTCGTTTGATTGTTTCGGAAGAGGATTTGAAGGAAAGTTTGAAATTTCAATTGAAAGTGAGGGATAAATTGAGTGCTATACATAAAGGTGTGAATGATTTGCGTTCGATTCGGAAGCAAACCAATGATTATTTGAAATCCGTGCAAGATACCGTTTTCAAAAAGGAGTTGGAAAAAGTAAGTAAACCGATGTTGGATTCGTTGCAATCGGTTGAAAATCAATTGATTCAGCATGAAGCAAAAGCTTTTCAAGATTTATTGGCATTGCCGATTCGCTTGAATGACCAAATTTCAGGTTTGGCGGCGGCGGCAGCTTCTGCGGATACGCGCCCGACGCAACAAACGTATGATGTTTATACGACATTATCGGTTTTGGTAGATTTTCAATTGGAAAAGTTAAAAAAAATCTTGTCGGAACAAGTTCCTGCATTTAATCAATTGACGGAAAGTCGAAAAATGCCCGTTTTGAATCTGGATAAAAAGTAATTTAGGACACGAATTGGACGAATTTTCACGAATAATGATACGGATTCGTGAAAATTCGTCCAATTCGTGTCTCTTTAAAGTTAGGAATGAATGTATTTTATGTTTACATTCGTTTAATCCATTAATCGCGTTTCCAAAAGATGTCTAAATTTTCTTAAAATCGCAATAATGGTTAACAAATCCGACCGATCTACCGCATCATAAGCCTTTGAAATGCAATAATCTTTGCCATCTATGACCACAAATCGCCAGTTTGAACCGATAATTTCAATCCCG
>JBEEMZ010000187.1:0-9784 GCA_041192405.1 Bacteroidota bacterium
AACTTATTGATTTTCAAACTTTTATGAAATCAATCCATTCCACAATCCGCAATCCACAATCCGAAATCGAAAGATTTACAGATTATTAGGATTCAATGCGCCTTCACCTAATTGCGATTTTTTACCATCTAAGACCGCTTTCTGAATCCGCGTATCGAATTGAATCGCTCTCAATGATTCATAATGATTCTGCGCAATCACCGAATGACGATTCACTTTTGCAGGTCCTTCAATCGCCCAATCTGACAATTTACGCTTTTTGAAGCGACATTCGTTGCAAATCCAATCTACTACTTCGCCATATTCATCTTTCCGCGCCGTCACCCGCAAAATTTCATCGCCTTTGAACCATAAACGTACTTTTCCAGTACATTTCGTACAAGTGCAATTCGCATCCACAGGTTTTGAAAACCATACACGGCTTTTGAAACGAAATGTTTTATCCGTCAACGCGCCAACAGGACAAACATCTATCATATTGCCCGACAAGTCATTTTCAATCGCATTTTGAATGTAAGTGCTGATTTCAGACACTTCGCCGCGATTGATAACACCATGTACACGTCCATCGGTCAATTGCTCCGCCACTTTCACACAACGGTAGCACAAAATACAACGCGTCATGTGGAGTTGAATGTAATTGCCAATGTCCACTTTTTCAAAAGTGCGGCGTTCAAACTCGTAACGCGTACCCGCTTTACCGTGTTCGTAACCCAAATCTTGAAGGTGACATTCACCTGCTTGGTCGCAAATCGGGCAATCCAACGGGTGATTCAATAACAAAAATTCAACAACACCTGCTCTTGCCTCCAAAACTTCGGGTGAAGTGGTGTTTTTAACCACCATGCCATCCATAACATTGGTTCTACAAGAAGCAACAGGTTTGGGTATGGGTCTTGGGTCTGCCGTCGAACCTTGCGAAACTTGCACGATGCAGGTGCGACAATAACCGCCACTCGTTTTTAATTTGGAATAATAACACATCGCGGGCGGCACGATGTCTCCACCTATCATTCTCGCCGCTTGTAAAATGGTCGTTCCAGCAGGCACGTCAATGGTTTGACCGTCAATCGTTACTTTTGGCATTATCTTTCAAATCTAAATTTTTTAAAACAATTTTTGCTGATTTTGCCACAACTTCCACGAATTCTTTTGAATTTTCATTTAAAAAAAAATGCGTGAAAAATTGGTGTAATTTGTGGCAAATTATTTATGCTTTTTCGCCTGTAAGACGATAATAATGCTTCACATCTTGAATACTTTGCGGATTCTTGACAAACTCTTCAAATTCGGAACGAAAATGACGAATCGCACTTGCAACGGGCCATGCAGCCGCTTCTCCAAGCGGACAAATGGTCTTGCCATCAATTTTTTGTTGAATATCCCACAATAAATCAATGTCGCGCAAGGTGCCATGTCCTTTCAACACTTTATGTAAAATGCGTTCCATCCACCCCGTTCCTTCCCGACAAGGAGAACATTGTCCACAACTTTCGTGGTGATAAAAACGAGAGAACGTATATAAATTTTTCACAATACTCGTAGATTCGTCCATAACAATAAATCCACCAGAACCAAGCATCGTCCCCGTCGCAAAACCACCATCTCCCAAACTTTCGTAAGTCATCAAACGCGGTTCCCCTTTTGCAGTGCGCAAAATCAACTCAGTTGGCAAAATTGGCACCGAAGAACCACCCGCAACCACTGCTTTCATCTTCCGCCCGCCCAAAATGCCTCCACAATACTCTTGAGAATAGATAAATTCTTCCACAGGAAGACCCAATTCTATTTCAAAAACACCTGGTTTATTAATATGACCACTCGCAGAAATCAATTTGGTACCTGTCGAACGTCCAATTCCAATTTTTGAATACGCTTCACCGCCAAAATTGATAATCGGAACAACCGCCATCAACGTTTCCACATTATTCACCACCGTCGGGCGACCCCATAAACCCGCAATCGCAGGAAACGGCGGTTTGATACGCGGATTGCCTCTTTTGCCTTCCAAAGATTCCAATAAAGCCGTCTCTTCGCCACAAATATACGCACCCGCGCCAATTTGCATATATAAATCAAGGTCGTAACCCGTGCCAAGAATATTTTTGCCGAGCCAACCTGCTTTATACGCTTCTTGAATTGCGTCTTCTAAAATTTTATAGATGTACGCGTACTCGCCCCGAATGTAGATGTAACTCGAATTTGCACCCAGCGCAAACGACGAAATAATCATCCCTTCAATGAGCAAATGCGGTAATTTTTCCATCAAATAGCGGTCTTTGAACGTACCAGGTTCCGATTCGTCGGCATTGCAGACCAAATGACGCGGCACCCCAGGCGGTTTTGCCAAAAATGACCATTTCATACCTGTCGGGAAACCTGCACCACCGCGCCCCCGAAGTCCCGATTTTTTAACCTCGTCCAAAATAATTTCGGGAGTCAAGGCTTTCAACGCTTTTTCGACGGCGGCATAACCGCCTTCACGCCGATACACATCGTATTTTTGAATACCAGCAACACCAACTTTATCTAACAGGAGCTTCTTACCCACGATATTTTGATTTGAAAAGTGAGTAATGAGTAATGAGTAATGAGTAATGAGTAATGATGAATTTTATAATTAATTGATTATTAACTTTTTATAAAAACTCATCATTCATCATTCATCATTTATCATTTATCATTACAAATTATTTAACTTCTACTAAATGATTGCAATACGTTTGGCGTTTGCCTTCTTTGCGGAATTTTTCCAATAATGCGTCTGTTTTTTGAAGGGTCAGATTTTCATAAAAATCCGCGCCAACTTGAAACATCGGTGCATAACCACACGCGCCCAAACATTCCACCGTCTTCAAAGTAAACATTCCATCCGTCGTCGTATCGCCAACAGAAATATTTAATTTTTTTTCAATATGTCGAACAATATCTTCCGCGCCGCGCAGCCAGCAAGAACTCGTATGACAAACTTCTATGGTGCATTTACCAACAGGTTTCAAATTGAACATACTGTAAAAAGACGCAACTTCATAAACCTCAATGGGTTGAATATTCAAAATAGAAGCTACATAATCCATTACAGGCGCACTTAACCAACCATCAAACTCGGCTTGCGCCAAATGCAACATTGGAATCACGGCGGATTTTTGTTTGCCGTCGGGATAACGCGCAATCAATTCGCGTACATAAGCCATTGCTTTTTCAGAAAACTGTATTTTTTTAGAACCAGCCATATCTTAATTAATATTAGTTAGTTAGTTAGTTGGTTGGTTAGTTCGTTGATTATCAATTAGTTAACGAACTAACGAACGAACCAACTAACCAACCAACCAACTAAAATCAAGCATCTAATTCACCTGCAATCACGTTCATTGAACTCAATGTTATAATTGCATCTGATAACATTCCGCCTTTAATCATCTCAGGATAGGCTTGATAATAAATGAAGCATGGACGACGGAAATGCAAACGATACGGCGTTCTACCGCCATCTGATATTAAGTAAAATCCTAATTCGCCATTGCCACCTTCCACTGCATGATATACTTCTCCTTTCGGAATCTCACTCTCACCCATCACAATTTTGAAATGATAGATTAAAGCCTCCATTTTATTATAAACATCTTGTTTTGGCGGATGATAAAATTCTGGTAAATCGGCGTGAAACGGCCCATCTGGTATTTTTTTAACCGCTTGTTCAATGATGCGCAAAGATTGCCACATTTCTTCCATGCGTACCATAAATCTATCATACGTATCTCCATGCGTTCCAACAGGTATGTCGAATTCAAAATCTTCATAACTGCTGTACGGATTCGTTACGCGCACATCATAGTCAACACCTGCGGCGCGTAAATTGGGTCCCGTAAAACCGTAATTCAAAGCGCGTTCTGCTGAAATCGCACCGCCGCCAATCGTTCTTTCCATGAAAATCCGATTGCGCACCACTAATTTTTCAAACTCTTTCAGTTTAGGTGGAAAGTTTTTCAAAAAATAATTGATTTTATCCCAAACTTTGGGTGTAAAATCGCGTTCCATGCCGCCAATCCGACCAATATTGGTTGTCAAACGCGCACCACAAATTTCTTCATAAATTTCATAAATGTACTCGCGCCATTGAAACATATATAAAAAACCTGTCATAGCACCTGTATCCACTGCGATAACCGTGTCACATACAATATGGTCTGCCAAACGCGCCAATTCCATAATAATCACACGCATATATTGAGCGCGTTTGGGAATCTCGGCACCAATTAATTTTTCAACTGTCATGTGCCAACCCATATTATTAATAGGTGACGAACAATAATTCAGACGGTCGGTAATCGGCGGAATTTGGTAATAAGGTCGCCGTTCCGCTAATTTTTCAAAAGCCCTGTGAATGTAACCAATTGTCGGGTCGGCATTCACAATCATTTCACCGTCCAAAGTCAACACATTCTGAAAAATACCATGTGTTGCAGGATGCGTCGGACCGAGATTCAACGTGGAATACTCTTTCTGCTCGGCGGGCTGATTTAAATGTTCAAGATTGCGACTCATTTTATTATCTTTAAAAAACGGATTGTAAAAAATCGTACATAACTTGCGGCAAGTTTGAAACTTGCCGCAAGTTATTAATTACAAATTATTTAAAATAAACGTTTTATAATTTTAAATTTTTATTATTATCTTCCAAACATCGTATCATTTTTATCGTCCCGCGAACCATCTTCCAATGGATATTCTTTGCGCAATGGGTGATAATTCATTTCATCCATGTTCAAAATACGCCGCAAATCGGGATGCCCTGTGAAAATCACACCGTAAAAATCAAACGTTTCTCGTTCTTGCCAATTCGCAGACGAAAAAACAGTTGTTACAGTCGGGATTTTAGGGTCTTCAATCGGCGCGAAAGTTTTAAGGCGAATCCGATAATTATTCGTCAAACTATGCAATTGATACATTACGCCCAATTCATTACCTTTTTGGTCGGGAAAATGTAACCCGCACAAAGTCGTCAAAAATTGGAAACGCAATTCGCCGTCGTGGTACATGTATTGCAAAATATCTGCAATCGTTTCGCGCCGCACGTAATACACAGGCATATCATGATGCACCTCTGTTGCGAGTAGGCTATCACTGAAACGTTGTTTTAATTTCTCCTCGACCAGCGCGGTCAATCCTTGTAGATCCATTGTTATATTGCTTAAAACGTTGGCTTTCAAATAAATAAATAGTATTCAAATCAATTGTACATGATTCCAGAATGGATTTTACTCAATGCCAAATTTATTCAACATGGCTTTGTATTCTGGCGAATCCCGACGGCGCGGAGATTCATTTTGCACTAATTCTTGAATTTTCATAATGCCTTCCAACACTTGTTCAGGTCTCGGCGGGCAGCCCGGAATGTAAACATCCACAGGAATAATGCGGTCAATGCCTTGCAAAACGGAATAAGTATCAAAAATACCACCCGTACTGGCACACGCACCCATACATAAAACCCATTTAGGTTCTGCCATTTGCTCATAAATTTGACGCAAAATGGGACCCATTTTTTTAGCAATTGTCCCCATAACCATCAATAAATCGGCTTGACGCGGCGAAAAACTTAATCTTTCTGAACCAAATCGAGCTAAATCATAATGTGAACCCATCGTTGCCATGAATTCGATGCCACAACAAGAGGTCGCAAATGGCAAAGGCCAAATGGAGTTTTTACGCCCCCAACCCACTGCATCATCTAATTTTGTGGTGAACCAACCTGGTCCTTCTGCACCAATCGGCGCATTTTCAGCGCGCATGTCTATACCTGGAACGGATATTGTACTCATGTTGCTATTATATTAATGATTCAAAATCAATCATTTAAGTTATTAATCCCAATTTAACGCGCCTTTTTTAAGAATATAAAAAAAGCCTATCATAAAAATCGCTATGAATGAAAACATTTCTGCCAAACCTTGCAAACCTAATGCTTTAAAATTCACCGCCCAAGGATACATGAAGATGACTTCCACATCAAATAAAACAAAAAGTACTGCAACTAAAAAATATTTGATGGAGAAGGGCGTGCGTGCATTGCCTTGTGATTCGATACCACATTCAAAAGTTTCGGATTTGATGGCAGATTTTTTATGCGGGCCCAACCAATGTGTTGCGACCATTGTGACTCCGACGAATCCGACAGCTGCGCCCATCATCATAAGTATCGGGAAATAAGTGCTAATTCCTTGTGACATTATATATATTTTAGATTGTTATGACCTCATTTAAGATGCTGCAAAGGTAAAACTTTGCTGTCATTTTTTATAACATTGTATGTATAATGTTGGTGTAATTTAAATTGATTCTAAATTTGAATAAAATAATTTGCCCAAAAGAATACGACTAAATACAACCATAGTATATCCAAAAATCGCCAATACATGGTCAATAATTTTAATTTCAACTGTTTTAATGGGTCACTAAAATACACTAAAACGCTCACAGGCTCGCGTAAACGAACAAATGCATTATAAGTAAAAATAATAAAAAAAGGTAATCCGCCTAAGATATGTAAGAAATGAATGATTGAAATCGCATATATGTACGCTCGCATATTGCCCGCGCCGATGTTGGGATTTGCTAACCAAAGTTGTTTCCATGCCATAAATTGTAGCAAAACAAACAAAATCGTTAAAATCAAAGTGGTCAAAAGACTGCGTTGATACCCTTCTGTGTCGTCATTCAAATAAAATGTTTTAGCTTTCCGCAATACCCAACTACTCGCCATCAAAACCAGCGTATTCAATAAAAATAGCATGGGCATTTTTATCGGCGGTTCGTGCGTCGTGAATCGTGTGTACAGGTACGCGCCAGATAAGCCGACAAAAATCATTGTCAAACCCGCCAGCAACAATATTGTCATAATATTGTAAGGATGCGTATTCAGATTTGTAAAATCAATGTTTTGATGATTGCGCACGTCTTTGTATTGTGACATGGTATTTTTATTTATTTGAATTTAATTGATAATCAATTAATTACGCTCTATTATTTTCATAATGCCTTCAAAACCTGTTGCGCTATCTTGTATGGTTTCGGTAGGAATATTGGGATTTGCATCAGGAGCAGACCAATTTTTGCCACCATCTTTGGTTGTAAAAGTTAAGTAAGTTGCCTTTTTACGTCCCGAAGTATTATCTTCATCCACTCGAATAATGACAAAACCTTTGCCTTTTTTGTCTATGCTGAACACACGTACTTCTGCATTACCTGTCGGCAAACGCAAATCACCGCCGCGTTGAAAGGTTAAACCTTTGTCTTCACTAACAAACGTAATGAATTTCGGTTGCGGACCATTGGTTAAATTTTGCAAAAAGAACAAAATATTACCACTTTCGGGCTCTGCCGAGCCGTAAACCCAATTAAATCCTTTATGATCCGCGCCTAAATCCAAAATTACCCAACCTAATTCGGGATGACGCAACAAAGCTATCAAAGTTGGATTCGGGATATCATTCCGCAAGCCCAAAATCATTGCAGGAGCTTGTTGATTGGCAACTGCGTAGTAACTTGGAGCAATTTTGGGTGATAATTCTTTGTACCATCGTTTGGATTCGAGGGTTTCGTTCGTCTGTGCGAAGGCGGTAAAGGACAACAATAGTCCCGTTAAAATAAGCAAATCGTTTTTCATAGAAAAAATAGCGGAATATCTGTAAATTGTTTTTTAAAATTTAAACACAAATTTACAAGTAAATTCATTGTTTTTGATGCTTATACAAAATAAATTTTCAAAAAAAGTGTAAATTCAAAATAAAATGTTACATTTGAGCCTTTAAACGGACAACCACATAACAAATTCTCTTACAAACATACTCAAAAAAATGATAAATTTTAAGCTTTTAAAAAAACTCAATCCTCATTGGTTTTGGCTTTGCCCTGCGACAATTATAATTGGCGTACTATTATATGTTGGTCTGAAAAATGAAGATGACTCACTTTGGGCGAATTTGGACATGGAACTTGCCAAAAATTACTTTGCATTAGACAATGCAGCAGATTCTTTACAGGTTTTGTACGAAAATTTTCATCAAAAAGATATAGCGGATGATTCAACTGCGTTCAAATTGATTGCACAACCGTATCTACCGACGATGGAATTTTCCAAATTCAAACAATATTTTAATTTGGTTGTAAACAAAAAAGTGATTTTAATGTCGGGTGTGTCGGGCGTAGGTAATACGACGTTGCTTTCTAAAGTTGCTTCATTGATTGCAACGACGGATAAATCGCATCGTTTGGATATTTTATGTGCGCCGCAATTCGATTTGGAATATAATAAACGGTTTATTGGTCAATTTGATGAGCAAGGTCATTTCAAAAAAGGTAAATTGTTGAAATTCTGGGATACTTGTTTGCAAAATCCAAATGAAAAATTTGTTTGCTTGATTGACGATTTTGACAAAATCAATCCTGAAACGTTGTTTGGGCCCGAATTGTGGCAGAAATTAGATGATAGTCGTTTGCCTGTCATTTTTGATAAAGATACGATTCGTATTCCAGATAATTTTTATTTGTTATGCCTTACGCATACGGGAGTTAGCTCAAAAATTGAGTTAAATAATGAGCATTTTAAACGATTTGGTGGGCAAGAAATGTTAGAAGTGAATCATACTGAATTGATTTTATCGCTTCGAGAACAGTTGAAAAAAGTTCAAAAAATGATTCCAAAGCAAACAGCTGACTTGGCGCAAAAACCGAATGATAAAGTGTTGATGGCTGCGCTTGAAAAATCCAAAAAGCAAGTAGCGGCTTTGCAGGATACGCGGAATCTTAAAAGATTAGTTTATTTTTTTATTCGTGCGAACGAACTCATTGAAAATCAATATGGTAAAGGGCATCAATTAGGGCAATGGTGCGATATTCGCAAAATGTATTGCAAAGATGATTTTATTAAAGTACAAAATACGTTTATTCAACATGTGAATGCGTTTCGACCTGTCAAAGAATTGAGTCGCGCCGAATTTAAACCGATTTTTTACACCATTAATACGAATGGCAAAAAACAACATTCCAGCCCTATTTTTCAATTTTTTGACTTTTTGCGTCAAGCGGGTGCATTGAATGAATTTGCAGTTGCGGGCACATTTGCATTAGTGACGGGGCTTTTTGGCTGGCTTTTCGTGCGCAGAAGACACAAGTATATTAAAGAATATACTGAAAAAATACATGCGTTATCCATTGATTTTGAATCAAAAACGCGTGATTATGATAATGTTTTAGGCAATGTCAATTTGTTAAAACGCGAGTTTGAACAATTGGTTTTAAAACAAAAAGTTAATTATTCTGAAGCTTCTTTTTTTTATGATTCATTGGAAGACAAGATGCGCACGATGGAAACGGCGCGAGACATGAATCAAAGTTTTTTGCAATTATTGGATGTTTTTTTGGAGGACAATTATTTGAGTGATTCTGAATATCAAAAATTATCGCAATTTTTGGATACCATTCGGGCTAAAATTTCTGCGGAGCAATATCGAACTTATAAAGAGGAAATTGAACGAGTTTATCGGGTTTATGGCAATAAAGCACTCTAATTTTGCAAACATATATGGACATAGAAAACATATATTTTTTGTAAAATATTTAAAATCAATGATTTATAAAAATATATGTCTCCTATATTCCTATGTGTTTGCAAAAATAGTACCCTTCTTTCACAAATTTGCGTAAATAATTTGAGGAATTTTTTTTTAATTTGTGGCGAATTTTACCAACTTTAAATTTCATAAGATGAACAAGCTATTATTTT
>JBEEMZ010000188.1:0-9779 GCA_041192405.1 Bacteroidota bacterium
AAGATTAGAAAGTGCCAAATTTTATTTGGCACTCAATTATTTATTGTAAAATCATTAGATAATAAGTGTCAATTTATTATCAGTTAACATTTCAATATCAATGAACTTTGGTCCGAAAACGCGGATTTGACTCAGTTGATTGACGCTTACATTGAGTATCAATAACGAGTCTTTATCGGACGATGCAAAGGTAACACTTTCTTTTTGAAACCACCAACTAAAATCATTTATTTTTTTTTAAAAAAAGCTACCTTTGCCGTATTCTATCACCTTAAAATCTTGGTTCCATGTTAAGCAATTTAGATAATGAAGTGGTTTTCAAAAAAGCATTCACGGATAAGATTGTCTTTCAATGTTTTGTGAAAGACATTTTAGGGTGAGTGTAGAAATTATTGCCAAAAGTCTCAAACAATCCGTTGAAGAAACGCAACAGATGATTGATTTCACGGCTGAAAATGATCGAAAACCTTTTTTTTAAAGAATTGATTTTCAGTTGTTTATAAAAAAAGGTCGTCAGCATTGGAACGCTGACGACCTTTCCGTGCTTGTCATTCCGTAGGAATCTTAACTCAGCACCCCATAACCATGACTCACCGATTTGCCCAAACCCAAACCGCGCGGCAAAAAGATATTCGCCGTAAATTCTATATCAAAACATAACATTTGAATGCCTTTATGTTTCGTCCGATGCAATCGTGCAATATCTGAAACTTCTACTTCCAACCGTTGCGGCAATTGCCAAGTAACCGCTTTCGCAAACGCAATAATATTCGATGCTAAAATCTGACCCAACATTTTTTTTCTTTCTTCATCATTGGTTAGATGATCCCATTGTTTAATATTGTACTCATTGAGAGCCAACCAATTATGAAGCCGATAATTTTGCATATCATCGCCCATCCTCAATTGAAATTCATAAATATCAAAATGATATACTTTTAATTCATAAGGTGAATCATCCATTGTTAACACACCTGTTGAGTTCAAAAGCAACTCTTTCAACGCTTCTGTGCCTTCTCCGAAAGACCAAATCGCTGCTTTTCCTTGTTTGGAGCGATAGCAAACGGTCGGATACCGATAATGAAAGCGTTCTTTCGCGCCTTGATGATTGTGAAAACGCTCGTCTTCCAAACCTACATGTTCCGCAATCGCGCCACGCCATTTTGATATAAGATTGAATTTCAATGGAATATCAAATTGAATTGTAAATATTCTAATTTTTGTCATGGTTACTACAACATTTTCATTTTCAAACGCATAGGGACATAGAAAATATAGTATATTTTTCTATGTCCCCTATGTCCCTGTGTTTGCAATTACCAAATCACAACTCTATCGGGTTTATGGCGATACATTTTATGAGTCGGCTGAACGTTAAACGCATTATAAAATTCCAAAACATTTGAAAATGGTCCATTCACCCGCAAAAAAGCGGGCGCATGCACATCCGTCATCACCTGCATTTTCAATTTTTCTTTCCGCGCCTGCGTCATCCAACCCAAAGCATACCCCATAAAATAGCGTTGATCAGGGCTATAACCCAATATTTTTTCGTTTTTCTGAAATTGTTCCGTTTTTTTGAAGGCTTCAAACCCCAAAACAACCCCACCTAAATCTGCAATATTCTCGCCCAAACACGCTTGTCCGCGCACATGAATCGTATCTACCGCAATATAACCATCAAATTGTTTCACCAAATTTTGAGCTTTACTTTTAAATTGCGTTTCATCCGCAGGAGTCCACCAACTTTTAAGATTGCCCTTTTCATCAAATTGACGACCTTCATCATCAAAACCATGCGTAATTTCATGTCCAATCGTACTCGCGCCGCCGTAACCATACGCCACCGCATCATCAATTTCTGCATCCGTATAACCAGGAATCAAGAAAATCGCCGCAGGCAATACAATTTCATTATTGCTTGGGTTATAATACGCGTTGTAGGTTTGCGGAGTCATATCCCATTCCGTGCGGTCAACAGGCTTGCCCAATTTGCCAATCCGATATTGATACCACCATTTTTGCGCGCTCAACGTATTGCCAACATACGAACTTCTATCCATTTTCATGGTTGAAAAATCCTTCCATTTATCGGGATAACCCACTTTTTTGACCACTTTTGACAATTTATCTAAAGCTTTCGTTTTAGTGGTTGCCGACATCCATTCAGACGACTTAATGCGTTCGCGGAAAGCCGCTATTACATTGTCAGTCATCGTGTTATACCGTTTTTTAGCATTTTCGTTGAAAAAATCCTTTACAAAAAGTTGTCCTAATGCATCCCCAAGCAACTTTTCTTGCACATTCAAAACCCGTTTCCAACGCGGTTTCATGGATTTTTTGCCACTCAATACTTTATCAAAAAAGTTAAAATCAGCTTGTTCAAAAGCCGTAGGCAATTTATCAGACAATTGAGTCAAGAGTTGCCAACGCAAATAATTTTTCCAATCTTCTATCGGCGTAGTCTTCAACAACGATTCTACGGTTCTAAAAAATTCAGGTTGTCCGACAATGACGGTATCCGTGACAATATTCATGGTGTGCAACATTTCTAACCATGATATAGAAGGTGTCATTGCTTGTAAACCTTTGACAGTCAATTTATTATAATTTTTCTGTGGGTCGCGCAATGCTTCTAAACGACGCGATGAACTTGCCAAAGCGGTCTCTAATTTCAAAATAGAAGCCGCTTTTTGTTGAACCGTAGCAACAGAATCACCCGACAGTTTTAAAATAGTTGCAATATGATGTGCATACTGTATGCGAATGGAATCATTTTTTTTATCAAAATAGTAATCTCTATCAGGCAAACCCAAACCACCTTGACCCAAATAAAGCGCGTACTTGTCACTATTTTTGAGGTCTTGATACACGCCCACATTAAAAATGGTTTGAATATTAACAGTATGCCATTGTGCAGCCAAACTCAAAACATCTTGAATGGTTTTGATAGCATGGATTTTATCCAATTCTGGCTTAAGCGGTTTCAAACCTGCCTTCTCAATTCCAACACTGTCCATTCCAGATGCCCAAAAATCACCAATTTTTTGCGCATTAGAACCGACTGTATTCGTCGAAGCGGCAGCATTTTTGCTAATTTTTTTAACTTTTTCCAGAATATCCTCTTGCACCATATTGCCAATGCCCCAATTACTTTCGGTTTCGGGAATCAGATTGCGTTTCAGCCATCCTCCGTTGGCAAATGCAAAAAAATCATCTGCGGGATTCACCGTACTGTCAATATTGGACACCACCACATCTAACTTTGGTTTAGAAGTAGGTTTATCATTTTTGCAATGCACGAAAGTAAGGGCTAAACCAATGGTTAGTAAAAAACATGTTTTTTTCATATATGATTGCTTATTTTTAAAAACCCCACAAAATGAGTTATTTTTTGAAATTCAACGCATTTTTTAATATTTTTTGCCCCGAATTATACGAATAAACCCAAAAAAATACTCATAATTAGTGCTAATTCGTGCAATTCGCGGCAAAATATTATTTCGGAAAGACTGAAAATTGTTTCGTCGAGTAAGCCTGCAATTCATTTAACTCTTTGGTAATCAATTCATTCCAAAAAATTTGTTGTGGTGCATTCATGCCATGTGTCGTTGCCGCATCATACGCTCGTTGCCGCACGAAACAATCATTCCGCGTCTCTTGAATGATTTGTTCCACGTCTTGATTACACGTCGCGGCATTTAAAGAAGCCGCTTGCAATTTTTTACGCATTTGACGCGCATAAATTTCGCCTAAATCAAAATGCTTTTGCTCATGTATCAACAATTCAGCCGTTGAATTCGGTCTCATCCAAGACGAATGTGGATAAAAACGACAAATAATTTCTATTTGTAACTCTTTGTCATTCAACCATTCCCAACGATTACTCACCGAATACGACGTAGATGCCGCATGAGGCGAATTGTAATCAATCTGTCCCAAATAGTCTGCGGGCGACAAATGAAAACCTTCCGTCCAAGCCATAAAAGGTTGTTGACTCGGATGCGTAGCAGACAAGCAGCATAAACAAATTGCAATAAGCTTCGGAAACCTTAGAGGTTTCCAAAGCTTAATTTGGTTATAATTCAGCATCTGCCAAATCTTTAACCACCCGTTCCGAAGGTTCAATATGGATTTCAACTTTTACTTTTTTACGCCCTTTTAAATTTTTCCATTCGGTGGCGGCATCGTTTAAAATATGAAGAATATCCCAACGGGTATTTTTATCTTCTTTGGATAAAAAATCATCATACGATTTTAGGACAAAATGAATGGTTTTAAAATCATCCATCCACGACAAATCGCATAATAAATCAAACAAAGCATCTAAATTTTCACCAAAATAATCTGGGAAATGCAATGGTTTAGCAATTTGACGAAAAAAATCACGAGTTGTAGCACTTTTTTTGCCATCTATTTCGACAGTCACTAATCCTTCACTCGGTTTATGCGCATACGCATGTTTTAAAATCTTAAAGTTCGACATTTGAATCTACGTAATTAATGATGAATGATGAGTTTAGTTGGTTAGCTGGTTGGTTGGTTAGTTGGTTGGTTAAACTATTGATTATCAATAGTTTAACCAACTAACTACCTACCCAACCAACCAACTAACTAAATTCTTCATTATTTTAGTTTTTCATTTCAATAAAAGTTCGATAATGGTCGCCCGTGTAATAGGCTTTAACGGGAGACGTAATCAAACGTTCCGCACCCCGATTTTTACCTTGAATTTTTGGATTCACATCCCATTCTTGATAATTAATGCGTTGATTGCCGTCTCTTTGCGGCAATCGCTTTTCATAATTGCCAAATCGCCGTCCACCCTCATAACCACTCGGCGCAACCCCATTTTCACGAACATATTTCAATACTTTAAATGCTTTTGCAGGAATCCGCGTATCCGTGGACACATCAGGCGGTGTACGGTCTATCGTCGGAACAGGCATCGAACGCGTGTTACTTGCAGCAGCAGGCGGAGTTGAAACATCCGATGCAGGTTTCCCCGATGACAAAGCAGGATTCGTACCACTTTGAACAGGCGCATTAGGTGGAGACACCGCCGATTTTGGAACCACCACAGGCTTTGCAGTCGCATCCGCATTAGCTGTGTCTTTCTGTTTTGCGACATTGGTGCAACCCAAAAGCAGCGTTAAAATAATTACAGGTATCTGAATCAGCCGTATCATGTATGAATTTTTGATGAACAATAGAATATCAAAGTCCAAATGTACGGGATTTGTCGAATTTTTGTTAGTTTAGGGCTTAAAAATACGCGGATTTTAAAAAAAATGGGTGACACTATTAACATTCATTTATACGATAAAATTGTATCTTTGTAACCAATTCCATTTCCTAAACTTTTCTAATTGAAAATAATGCCCCACTCACTTATACACAATAACTCACTTAAACAACTCAATAATTTGATTATCAAGTATTTATAAATAAAAATCATTCATTTTGTTTCAGAAAATTGAATTCAGAAAAGCATGAAATTACAATTTACATTCCTGATGCTGTGCATCGGTGCTGCCCTTGCGCAAGCACAAACGCCTATTCGCATTGATACGGCTCGCACTCGGGATACGGGTTCGATTGTGACGATTCGCGGCATTGCGACGACTGGTTCGGAATTGGGAACGATTCGCTATTTACAAGATTCGACAGGTGGGTTGCCCGTTTATTTCAAAGCAGCCACATTTCCTGGTATGACGGCGGTGAAAAGAGGCGATATGGTTTTGGCAACAGGCAAATTGAAAGATTACAGTGGTTTATTGGAAATTGACCCATTACAATCTTTCACGCTCGTTTCGTCCAATAATCCTGTGCCGCCCCCTTTAATTGTCACGCCTGCAACGATGATGGAAGCGAATGAAGCCAAATTAGTGAAGGTTTTAAACGGCACTTTCGCAACCGCAGCTCAAATTTTTGTGGGTAATACCAATTATGATTTTGTCGTTGGGGGCGTTCCAATGCAAGTTCGGATTACGAATGGGACGAGTCTGGTCGGCAGAAGCATTCCAAATGTGGCTATCAATTTGACAGGTATTTGCGGTCAATTCCAAACCACGTATCAATTATTGGTGCGCGACACGGCAGATATTGAGTATAACACGAGTTTGTACATCACTTCTACGCCGCAAGTAACACAGAATAATATTTCGACAACTGGATTTAGCGTTAATTGGACGACCAATTCAGCGAGTTCTACCAAATTAAATTATGGAAGCACCCCATTATTGGGTCAAACGATGGATTTTGGTGGTAACTCAGCCAATCATACTGCCACTTTGACAGGGCTCACGCCTTCGACTGTTTATTATGTGCAAGGCGTTTCAATATCAGGCGCGAACACAGCGAGCACCAACGTTTTTCCAATGATGACCGCTTCAACTTCAACTGGTGAAATGCGTGTTTATTTCAATCACTTGGTGGACGGGCATTTTTCAACAGGCGATTATCCAAGAGGTCAAACAGGAGCTGCTTGTGAAAATGCAATTGTGGAGCGAATTAATGCGGCATTGACGAGTGTTGATGTTTCAATGTATAACAATAATAGCGCACCTATCGTAAACGCGCTCATTGCGGCGGCAAATCGTGGAGTACGTGTACGTTATGTTACGGACAAAAATACGACGAATAATGCGATTAGTGGTATTAGTTTGCCGTTTACGGTGGTTAAAGGGAATGATTTTGGCTTGATGCACAACAAATTTTTCATCATTGATGCGGATGATGCAGCAAAATCATGGATTATGAGTGGCGCAATGAATATCACGATTCCACAATTAATGCAAGATTTTAATAATGAGATTTGGATTCAAGACCAATCGTTAGCGAAGGCTTACACGATGGAAATGAATGAAATGTGGGGTTCTCCGAATGCTGCACCGAACTTAGGCGCGAGTAAATTCGGTTTAAGCAAGTTCAATAATACGCCCCATTATTTCAAAGTCAATGGCAAAGCGACCGAATTATATTTCTCACCTTCCGACGCTACAACAAGTGCTATTTCGCAAACTATCGCAACTGCCAATCAAAGTTTGGAATTTGCGATGTTGACGTTTACAGAAGATGCGCTTGGTACTGCGGTTAAAGAAGCGAAAGATAGAGGCGTTGTGGTGCGCGGTTTGATTGATAATATCAATGATTCAGGTTCCGAATTTGCGTATTTGGTTCAACAAGGTGTGAATGTGAAAGATTATACTTCAAGTTACATTTTCCACCATAAATATTGTATCATTGATGGCAAAGCGTCTGCGGCGCAATCAGACCCGACATTGATAACAGGTTCGCATAACTGGTCGCGTAGTGCGGAGACAAGCAATGATGAAAACACCTTAATCATTCATGATCAACGAGTTACAAATTTGTATTTACAAGAATTTGAAGCGCGTTGGTGCGAAATGACAGGTGGCAATTGCGTTTTAGGAACGGATAAAATGCAACCCATTACAGGTTTTGAGGCAAAAGTGTATCCGAATCCAGCCCAAAAAGAATTGAATTTGGATTTAAAAAGCGATGATTTGAAAGATTTAACCGTAACGGTTTACAATAGTGTTGGTCAACCAATTATGGCACATTTGTATTCTAATCTTTCTAATTATGAGGTTAAAACGTTGAATATCAATAGCTTGCCAAATGGCACTTATTTTATTGTGTTCCGCAGTGGTAATCAACAAAATGTATTGAATTTCACCGTATTGAATTAGGAATGAAGGAATTTTAAGGAATCAAGGACACCAATCCTTGATTCCTTGAAATTCCTTGATTCCTAATTCAAAGGGGTTTTCTATTACGAACGAACCATGGATCACTTTTATTCAACTTTGAAACAATACCACCCAAAGCCGCGCTCCTTTAATTCAGCAAATTTAGCTTGCATTTCAATTCTATCCGCTAAAGTTCCTATCCGCGAAAGGTATAGATACTGGTGGCTATCATTCACCTCAAAATCAGTGTTAAACATCATTAAAGACTCCTTGCCTGATTTTTCAGTTACACCCAAACGATGACTTTGAGGTGTCATTTGAATGTAATAGTATCCTTTCTGAGGAAATAGAAAATCGACTGCTAATTCTTTTGTAGGGTAATCGAATTCAACTGCCGTTGATTGGACTGCAAATTTGCCTTTTCGTATCAAAAAGTTAGCATTTTCAATAATACCTTCAGATTTACTGATAAGGGTATCCACCTTATAATAATGAAAAGCTAAAGAACTATACTTCATTGCAGTTATAAAAAAAGTACCTTGATTGGTTTCCAAAGTATCTGGAACGCGCAACCGCATTTTCAAGGTATCTCCTACATGGAGCACTGCATTCGTATCGCTCAAGGTTGCTTTTAATTTTGTAAGAACAGGGCTGTTAAGGCATTTTGGATCCGTGCAATCAACAGGTGGGTCACACGCCTGTAGTATCCCTAAAAGCCCCAAATAGAAAAAAAAGCTCTTTTTCATATTGATTTTTGATGTAAGAATGATTTGAATCATGGCAAAATAAAGGGAAACCCTCACAAAGCATACTTTTGCAAGGGTTTTTCCTTTCAGAACGAACCATGAACCACTTTTATTCAACTTTGAAACAAAAATACCCAAAACCATTTACTTCATTATAATCAAAAGCTGCTACGGCTTGCTGCTTATTGTATGGAAGCCATGAGAGATATAAATCTCGATGCCCATCAGGTATATTAAAAGCCACATTTAACATAAATAAATATTTGCCCCCACTTTTATCCGTCAGTACTAATCTTTGGGATTGCGGGGATACCGCAATAGAATAATTCGTTTTTTTTGTAAAAATAAATAATAATTCTAATTCTCTATTATCTTTAAATTGCACCACTCGATTATTTTGTCTGCCTATTCCCTTTGAAACAACAATTGGTGGTAGTTCAGGTACCTTAGTGGAATCTCCAAATGAATTAGAACTATAATAATCTATAGCTAATTCCACATTTTGAACAGAACTTAGATAAAAAATACCTTGATTTGTATTAAGGGTATCTGGGATTTTCAAGGATAATTTCAAGGTATCTCCGATATGAAAGGTGCTTGCCGAGCTACTTAAATCCGCTTTTAATTTGAGCAAAATCGGACTATCAATACATTTAGGATTTGTGCAATCGCTTGGTGGGTCACACGCTTGCAGCAGTCCTAAAATCCCAAATAGAAAAAAAAACGTCTTTTTCATCTTGATTTTTGATATAATGATGATTAGAATTGCAATAACAAAGTAGGAAGCCCTCACAAAAGAGGCTTTTGCAAGGGCTTTCCATTACGAACGAACCATGGCTTTTATTCTACTTTGAAACAATATCCACCAATTCCTCGCTCTTTTAATTCAGCAAATTTAGCTTGCATTTCAATTCTATCCGCTAAAGTTCCTATCCGCGAAAGGTATAGATATTGATGGCTATCTTTTACCTCAAAATCAGTGTTAAACATCATCAAAGACTCCTTGCCCGATTTTTCAACTACCTCTAAACGTTGACTTTGAGGCGATATTTGAATGTAATAGCATCCTTTTTGAGTGATTAGAAAATCTATTGATAGTTCTTTAGCGACATAATCGAATTCGACCGCCGTTGACTGAACTGCAAATTTTCCTTTTCGTATCAAAAAGTGAGCATTCTCAATAATACCTTCCGATTTACTGATAATGGTATCCACCTTATAATAGTGGAAGGGTAAAGTGCCATACCGAACTGCCCCTATAAAAAAAGTACCTTGATTGGTTTCTATGGTATCTGGAATGCGGAATCGCATTTTCAAG
>JBEEMZ010000189.1:0-16975 GCA_041192405.1 Bacteroidota bacterium
CAACGGCGACAGATGACAGTAATGTAAATACACAAACAGGCTTATCTCAACAAGTTACATTAGCAAGTGGCGATGATAATCGAACAATAGATGCAGGTTTGGTACGTCCGATTGTTTATTCCAGCATTGGCAACAAAGTTTGGGAAGACATCAATGGTGACGGCATTCAAACGGCGAATGAAGGTGGTCTTGTAGGAGTCATCGTGATTCTAACAGGCACGGATGCGAATGGCAATCCTGTAACGTTACGGGATACGACCGACGCAAATGGTTTATACAGTTTTGACAATTTGTTGGCGGGTTCTTACAAAGTAACTTATTTAAAACCAACAGGTTATGAATTCACGTATCCAAATCAAGGCAGTAATCCTGCGTTGAATAGCGATGCAGACCCGATTACAGGTCAAACGCAAACGATTGTTTTAGGGGCGGGTCAAAATGAAACAGGTTATGATGCAGGTTTCTACCGTCCTTCAAAAATCGGTGATTTGGTTTGGTTAGACCTTTCACGCAATGGTTTGAAAGACGCTAATGAAGTCGGGGTTGCGAATGTAATTATCACCTTGACTGGCACAACAGGCAATGGTACGCAAGTCACTTTACGCGACACGACCGATGCGAATGGTTTATACTTATTTGAAAACTTGCATCCAGGCAGCTATCAAATGAGTGTAGAACGTCCAAATGGTTATACATTCACAACGCAAGGTGTGAATCCAAATGGAACGGATGATAGTAATATTAATCCACAAACGGGTAATAGTCAATCTATTGTGTTAGTAAGCGGTACGGACAATCGGACGATAGACGCAGGTTTATTATCGCCTATTGAGCCACTGAAAGCGAGAATTGGCAATTTGGTTTGGGAGGACAAAAACGGTAATGGTATTGTTGACCCGAATGAGCCAGGGGTTGCGGGTGTTTTAGTAACCTTAACAGGCACGGATTCAACAGGCGCGGCGGTCATCCGACAAGTAGCAACCGATGTAAATGGTCAATATTTGTTTGAAAACTTGTTGGCAGGCACTTACAACTTAACGTTCACGATGCCTAACGGCATGGCTTTCACGTATCCAAATCAAGGAAACAATGATTTGATAGATAGTGATGTCAGTGCAAACGGCATGGTAAGTAATATTGTGGTGCGCGGCGGCGAATCGAATACGAGTATTTATGCAGGATTGTACACACCCGCTAAATTAGGTGATTTAGTTTGGATGGACAATGCTCGAAACGGTTTGAGAGATGCTTCTGAGATGGGCGTTGCAGGAGTGGTCATAAGTTTGACAGGAACGACTGGTAACGGCACAGCTGTTACGTTGACGACGGCAACGGATGCAAATGGTTTATATACTTTTGCAAACTTGCGTCCAGGTCAATACCAAGTTGCTTTTGTCAAGCCATTAGGCTTAGAATTTACGACGCAAGGCAACAATCCAACCGCAACAGATGATAGTAATGCCAATCCACAAACAGGTATTGCTCAATCCATCACCTTAGTAAGCGGCGAAGAGAATAAAACGATAGATGCAGGTTTGATACGCCCGATTGTATTGTCGAGCATTGGCAATAAAGTTTGGGAAGATACAGACGGTGACGGCATTCAAGATGCCAATGAATTAGGTATTCCAAGAGTCATCGTTATCTTAACAGGGACGGATGCCAATGGGAATCCCGTAACATTGCGCGACACGACCGATGCGAATGGTTTATACAGTTTTGATAATTTGTTGGCGGGTTCTTACAAAGTAACTTATTTAAAACCAACAGGTTATGAATTCACGTATCCAAATCAAGGTAGTGATGCGACTTTAAACAGCGATGCAAATCCTGTTACTGGTCAAACTCAAACGATTGTGATTGGCGAAGGGCAAAATGAAACAGGTTTTGATGCAGGTTTCTATCGTCCAGCGACCCTTGGTGATTTAGTTTGGGAAGATGCTTCACGCAACGGTTTGAAAGACGTTACAGAATCAGGTTTAGCCAATGTTATTGTGACATTAATAGGCATCACGGGCAACGGAACGCCTGTAACGATCTCGGATACAACCGATTCAAATGGTTTATACTTATTTGAAAACTTGATTCCAGGACGTTACAATGTCACTTTCTCAAAACCAGCAGGTTACAGTTTCACGACGCAAAGTGTTAACCCGACGGGTGATAATGACAGCAATGCAGATGCGAATACTGGTCAAACCGCAACCATTGTTCTGGTAAGCGGCACGAATAATCGCACGATTGATGCAGGTTATACCTTGCCGATTCGGATGAGTGTTGGTAATTTGGTTTGGAACGACAACAATAACAATGGTAGAAAAGATGGTACTGAAATAGGCATTACAGGTGTGAAAGTAACTTTGATAAGTGTTGGTAACGACGGTTTAAGTTTGACCAACGATGACATCGTGATAGACACATTACATACGAATGCAAATGGTAACTATTTGTTTACCAATGTTTTAGCGGGAGATTACTATGTGATGTTGAGCAACGTTCCGACAGGCATTAAATCTTCCACAGGAAATGGACCAACAGATACGGGCAATACAGGCGCATACGAACCAAGTAATATTGGTGATGTCAATGAAGAAGATCATGGTGCGATGTTGAACGGTCGGGTTTACAGCCAAATCGTCCATTTGATTGCTAATCAATTGCCTACAAACGATGGTGACGCAGATAATAACACCAATTTGACCATAGATTTCGGTCTATACGTACCACAACAAGTTCAAACGTTAAGTCTTGGAAATTCGGTTTGGAACGATGCGAATAACAACGGTATCAAAGAAGCGAATGAAAGCGGCATTCCGAATGTGCGTTTGGGACTTTACACATTGGGCAACGACGGTTTATCGAATACGGCAGACGATGTTCAAGTAGCAACGACGACATCCAGTGCAAATGGTAATTACTTGTTTACGAATCTGAATGCTGGAACGTATTTCATCAAAGTTTTGAGTGGCGTGCCAACAGGCATGTACTCATCAACGGGTGATGGTCCGACAGATACAGACGGTGTAGGCGCGTATGAACCTGCGAACGTAGGCGACCAAAACAATAAAGATCATGGTACGGATTTAAATACGATTACTTTTAGCGAAAATATCGAATTAACAATCAATGGAGAGCCAACAAATGATGGTGATAACGATGCTAATACTAACTTAACGGTTGATTTTGGTTTCTATGCTCCACAAGTACCGCAACATTTGACACTTGGTAATTCGATTTGGAACGATTTGAATAATAATGGTATCAAAGAAGCGAATGAACCAGGTTTAGCTGATGTAACTTTAATATTGTGCAGTGTTGGCAATGATGGACGCAAAGGTACCGCAGATGATGTGGCGATAGATACAACCATTTCAAACGGGAATGGAACCTATTTATTCACTGATTTATTAGCAGGTAATTATTTTGTGAAAGTTAAAGCTGGTTTACCGCAAGGAATGGTTAGTTCTACGGGTGACGGTGTTGCAGATATGGACGGTCAAGGGGCGTATGAGCCAAGCACGGTTGGCGACGCAGACAATAGAGACCACGGTTCACGCAATGCGGACGGTATTACAACGGGCATTATTGAATTAACGGTTGGCGGCGAACCTGTAAATGATGGCGACAACGATGCCAATACCAATTTGACGGTAGATTTAGGGTTTTACCGCCCTGTTCCGCCCTCTTTAAACATTGGTAACTTGGTTTGGAACGACGCTAATAACAATGGTAAACGAGATATTGGAGAAGTAGGCTTAGGAGACATTGAAATTTTGTTATGTAGTGCGGGCAACGACGGTTTAAAAGGTACTGCGGATGATGTTCGGGTAGATTCTATCCTAACCGATGCAAATGGCAGTTATTTGTTCACAAACCTTCCAGAAGGAAACTATTTTGTAAAGGTCAAATACGGGATTCCAGTCGGTATGCGGAGTTCAACGGGGAATGGCATTTACGATAGAACAGGTGTGGGCGCGTATGAGCCAGGCATTACAAGCAACAATAATGATGAAGATCATGGTACGCAAACGGGTGGTGGTTTGGAAGCAATCAGTGGTGTTTTCCACCTTGCGCCCAATACGCAACCGATTACGGACGGGGATAACAATCCTCATACGAATTTGACGCTTGATTTTGGTTTCTACATGCCACAAGTATTACCTACATTAAGTTTAGGTAATTCAGTTTGGAATGATGCGAATAACAATGGTATCAAATATGCGGGAGAAGCGGGTATTGCAAATGTGGTGGTTCAATTGTTCCGTTCTGGTTTGGATGGCGTGATTGGTACCGCAGACGACATTACCATGACACGCGATACCACAGATGCAGCAGGTACGTATCGTTTTGACGGTTTGAGCGCAAGTGATTACTATGTAAAACTGATTTCGGGCATTCCGACAGGCATGAGAAGTTCGACAGGGAACGGTATTACGGATACGTTATACGCAGGGGCTTACGAGCCAGGTGTCAATACGGATTTGAATAACCGTGACCATGGAACGCGCTCTGGTTCAACGATTGTAAGTGGCATTGTGACCTTAACGGTTGGCGGTGAACCTACAAATGATGGTGATACGGATGCCAATACGAATTTGACGCTTGATTTTGGTTTGTACAAGCCACAAGTATTGAATCCAATCTTAAAATTGGGTAATTTAGTTTGGTTTGACGAGAACAACAATGGTAAAAAAGAGGCAACGGAAGAAGGGATTCCTGGAGTTGAGGTGATTTTGTACAAAGTCGGTGCGGACGGTCAACGTGGTACCGCAGATGATGTAGAAGTCGGCAGACAATTAACCAATTTGACAGGTAATTACTTGTTCTCAGCATTGACACCAGGCGATTACTTCCTCAAATTGAACAATGGTTTACAAACGTTGGTATCTTCAACGGGCGACGGACGCTATGACATTGATGGCGCGGGTCTTTACGAACCGAGCAATATTGGCAAAATCAATAATCAAGATCATGGTACACAGCAAGGCAATATCATTGTAAGTCAAGTGATTACGTTAACGCAAAATGGCGAACCGACGAATGATGGCGATACGAATTCTAATACAAACTTGACAGCCGATTTCGGTTTGTACAAATTAGTACCGAATGGCGTATTTGACTTAGCGTTGATAGACCGCTTGGGCGATAACGAAGACATTTATGCGAGACAAGGCGACACGGTTAAGTTTACGATGATGGTGTTGAATCAAGGAACGCGAGATGCTTACAATGTGAAAGTGAAAGGCTATTTGCCAACCACAATGCAGTATTTCCCACACATGAATACGATTGTCCAAACGAATAATGCAAATAACTGGGCAGCAGATACCACTTGTGTGATTCCAAGTGTTCGGGCAGGAGACTCTGTTAAAATCAATATGTGGATTATAGCTGCGCCATTAGTCATCAATAAAATGATGGTTCATAAAGCAGAAATCATGTTTGCGACAGACCAACCGAATGGGGTGGTCAATACGCAAGATATTGATTCACAAGCAGATAGCAATCCAAATAATGATGTGATTGGCGGTGATAACGTCCTCAATAATCGCAACAATGATGAAGATGACCATGATTACGCAGGAGTCGTAGCGATACGCAATTTTGACCCACTTGGACACATTTATTGTGACAAGACGAAGAAAATCGTCAAAGGGGGTACGATAAACGTAACGGGCCCTGGTATCGTATTCATACAGTTTGATGGGCGGGACGGTTATTACCAATGGTGGACCGATGGCACGCCAGGACTTTACACCATGACGTATTCACACCCAGAGGGTTATCCGATGAGTGTGCGCCATTTACCAGCAGGCAACTTCCTTGACCCGACAGGTTTAGATGGTTCTGCGAGTGACCGAGATGGGATGGTTGACAGTTTATATACATTAGGTTCGAGAGCGAATGCGACTGAAACTTATTTAGCAGACACGAGTTTTGCGGCGAATCCATATTATATGAAGTTTGAATTTGAAACAGGTGATCCATTCATCAATTTCAATAACATTCCAATACAATGTGGTTCGATTGGTACGTTGGTATTTGTGGATTTGAACAACAATCAAGTATTAAACAATACGGATATATTATTAGACAATGTTAAAGTAGATTTGTTTGAGTGTACGAATCCAGTAGATATTTTGTCAACGGGCAGAACGCAACAAGGTCGGTGGGCTTTTGATGGCTTGTCGGCGAATGATTACATGATTCGGTTTACAGCACCTGTCGGTTATGAGATTGTGACCGCCAATGTGGGGAATCAAGAGTTAACGGATAGTGATGCCGATCCAACGACTGGATTTACAGCATGTATTCCATTAGCTTACGGACAATGTGATACGATTCATGCAAGATTAGGGTTAAGAGCGATTGCCAACACTTGTACAACGCCGATTGTGGAAGCCAGAACGGGTAATTTATCTACTTGTGCGCCAGGCGGGTCTCAAAATGTGAGTATTCGCATAGACCAACCGATTGCAAGTTACACCATTACAGGCAGTGCGGGTTATCGAAATGTGGTTGTAAGTGGTCAGACGATTCGTTTTGAAGCGATTTTGAATGGCAACTTCAATAATATTGGTGTCACCTTGACAACGCCAGGCGGTTGTACCGTAACGGATAACTTTACGTACGAATTAGCGAATGTGCCGCTTGCGAACTTTACGGTTATTGAACCATTCTGTCGCGGTGAGGCGGTCAAAATTATCTTTACAGGACGGGCAACAGCAGGTGCGCAATTGAATTATCAGTTGAATGGCGGTCGAATCATTCACCGCAGCGTAGGCACCGCAACGCGCCCTGTGGGAGATACAACCGTTGTAATTTGGGATGAATATGGTGGCAAAGTGCTGCGTCTTGATATAAATGATGGTGGTTGCACCGATTCTAAAACAGTCAGTATCTTGATTAAGAAAGCATTGAGAACCGATGTGCTTAAAAAAGATACAACGATTTGTCCAAATACGTGTGTGGTACTCAGAACGTCGGCTGCGAATAGTAATATCATTTGTACACACAATTGGCTTACGATTCAAGGAGATTCAACGGGGTTAAATGCAACTTATATTGCTGAACCAACGGCGTGTGTCGCTCGAACAACAACTTATGTTTTAAACGTAGCCGATGTAAATGGTTGTCATTCAAATGATACTGTAACGGTTCGGGTACGGGATACAATGGTCAACAACATTGTCTTTACAGGTGTGCCACGAGATACGACGATTTATTGCGGTGCAACCTTGCCGACAGCAAGCGCGGTAACTGCAAGAGACACCGTATTAAGAACGGTTCGCACGGTTACGATGACAGAGCAGCGTGTGAATCGCACTTGTGGATATGATATGGTTCGAACTTGGTCAGTTCAAGATTCTTGTGTACGGGCGGTTGTGAGAACACAAACGATTTCGGTTAGAGACACACAACGTCCTGTATTTCAACGAGTTCCGAATCCAGTGATAGTGACTTGCGGTAACGCATTCCCTGCATCAGCGATTCCGACGGCGATAGATTTATGCAGCGATGTAACGGTAAGCATTTTGAAAAGTGATACATTGAGTGGTTGCACGATTAAGCGGACTTGGGTAGCAACAGATGCCTGTGGCAATACTGCGACAGTTGGACAAATCATTATTTTGAGTGATACGGTGAAACCTGTCATTCGCTTAGTGAATCCATTGTTAAGCAGCTTGCGCAACGGTGATACGATGTCTATGGATTGCGGCAACATGCGCATTTTCAATGCAGAAGACGCAATTGCAACGGACAATTGTAGCAGCCGAGTCAACATGGAATTTGTAGATTTGAATAGACGATTTGGTACTTGTGCGACCGACGGTTATACAATATTGATGGAATGCGCTTGGAAAGCGACGGATGCCTGTGGAAACGTAGCATTTTTCAAATTCTTTGTGAAGATGACGGATAATCAAGCACCTGTATTAAGCAATAATATTCCGAGAGATACGGCAATTAACTTATTACAAGGGCAGCGAATCCCAACAGTGCCAAACAATATTACGGCAACGGATAATTGTACGGATAATGTTCAAGTCACCTTTGCAGAAACGCAAGCGATAACAGCAAGTGGTTACATTTTAACACGGACTTGGACAGCGACCGACGCATGCGGTAACGCAGCGAGAAGTAGCCAACGAATCACCGTATTAACAGGTTGCACGTTACCGACGGCAACAGTGACGACGACCGTTTCAAATTGTAATGCAGCAAATGGTACGGTTACTTTGGGAGTGGATAATATTGCAAATTATCGTTTTGTATGGAGTGCTGGCAATGCAGGCGCGACGAATAACAGCAGAATTCGTTTAACGGCAGGTCAATACAGCGTTAAAGTGCAACGATTGAGCGATACAGCATGTATGCAGATTGTCAACTTTACGATTGCGAACGATAACACAGGATGTTGCACCAGTTTCATTGCAGCAACTTCAGTAGTGAGAACCTTGGATAATTGTGCGATGAATCCAACTGCAAAAGCAGATGTTTGTATTGAAATAGCGAGCAATCAAATTTCAGCATACACGATTTTGGATAATGGCAGACCTTACAATGGTGGTTTTGGTGTTTGTGCGGCGGGTTCAACCTTGCGTTTCAACGCAGGAGATCATACCGTCATCTTCACTAAACCAGACGGTTGTAAAGATACAGTAAGTGTAACCGTACATTGCGTTCAAGATTTCCAAGTCGAGCGCAACGTGATGGGACAACAAAACGGCACATGGTGTCCTTCGGAACTCGGTTTGAACCAGCTTTTTGTAAGCATTGAAAATCAATGCCCTACAAGTGGCGGGACGAATGCACGATTCACGTTGAATCCAGTAACGCGTTGTGTGACTTACACGGGCTTAACGCAAGGCATAGATACTGCGTGTTTATATTTGCGGTCTGCTGATGGACGGGATGTTCGAGTACGACTTTTGGTGAATACGAGTGTTTGTTACCAAAACATCATTCCACAAGATACGATTCCTGCGGCTTCGACCTGTGTGGGCGATTCGGTGAAAGCGTGTTTTGATATACCATTAGATAGCATGGTGAATTTCGTTTTAGCAGTGGATGGGCATCCGTACACATCCCGTTTTGAAGGTTGTAAATACGATACGACGTATGCTTATACCTACTTTACGGTGCCAGGACGGGGCAATTCTGGTCCTTATCGCGTAGATTCATGGATTATCAATGGTCGTTCTTATGGTGGCACTGTTGCAAATATAAATGTCTTAGTAGATTCGATGAATCGGTGGGATGTTGGTGGTAATTGGAGATTGAATTCAGGTACTTTAACCATTATGGGTGGCAATCACAGTAATAATTATGGTACGATGAAGATCACCAAAATCAATAATGGAGCCTTTGCATTACTGAATTTGAATCGCAATTTGATACCAAAAGCGACGATGATATGGGTCAAAACGGGCAGACATACGTTGACATTCGTGGATGCACGAACAGGATGTATGGATACAGCGGTTGTTTTAGGGGCGTGTGTGAATCCGACAACGATTATACGGACGATTAATGTGGGACAAAGTGAAACTTTCTGTTTGGAACGGAATGAATTATTGGGTACTCGGGCTTCGAGTCGCTCCATTACTCCAACACCGCTTGCAAATGTGAATTTCAGTTTGAATCCGATAACGCATTGTGTAACGTTTACAGGTTTAGCCAATGGCAATCAAAATGCAGCCTTTATCATTTGCGACGAATTCGGAATTTGCGATACGACGTATTTCTACATTACAGTACGCACAGGGTATCTATGTACTAAACAACGATTCGACTTATACCAATGCCAATACTGCGCCACCCGTTGTGACGGTTTTATTGAATCCACAACATGGCACGGCAACAGTGAATAATTGGGGACAAATATTATTCGTACCAGATGCTAACTATTGTAGTGCAACGCCTGATCGCATGATGTATGTGGTTTGTAACGGAAGAAGTTGTGATACAGCGACCGTTCGAATCAATGTACAGTGTCCAAGCATCAGAGTGAATAACGGTTTCTCTCCGAATGGAGATGGTTACAATGATACCTTTGTGATAGAAGGTTTGGAAAATTATCCAAATCACAAATTACAAGTATTCAATCGTTGGGGCACTGAAGTTTATCAAGCGGTACAATACAAAGGCAGTTGGGAAGGCAATTGGGATGCTATTAATTTGCCCGAAGGGACTTATTTTTACATCATAGATTTGGGTGACGGCTCGAAACCGAAATCTGGATATGTGCAGTTACAACGATAGGCTACAACATTGAAATCAATTAAATATTGAAAACAGCAACGCCGTTTGGAATGATTCCAAGCGGCGTTTGCTATTTTCAAAGATGAAAAAACTTATTTTACCAATAATTTACCTCATTTATTAGGTGTATTGCAGTCAATTGTTGATTTTTATTGCCCAAACCGTGCATAATACGCACAAAAAAACTACTTTTGCGCTTTTTATTCCGAAAATATAAAAACCGCAAGATGATAAATATTCATTTTCCTGACGGTAAATCCCGTTCCTATCCCAAAGGCACTACTTCGTTAGACATTGCCAAAAGCATTAGTCGCGGATTAGGTGAAAAAGTGTTGGCTGCAAAGGTCAACGGTCTCGTTCAAGACGCGCAACGTCCTTTGACGGAAGATGCCGCGATTCAATTTCTGACGTGGGACGACAATGAAGGCAAAAAGGTCTTTTGGCATTCATCCGCGCATTTGTTCGCAGAGGCTTTGGAAGCCTTGTATCCTGGTACTAAATTCGGGATTGGACCCGCGATTGAACAAGGTTTTTACTACGATGTAGATACAACGAACGCAAAAGTGCAACTTTCGACCAATGATTTCAAGAAAATTGAGGACAAAATGACGGAATTAGCCCGTCAAAAAAATGCGTATCGTCGGGAAGAGGTTTCCAAAGAAAATGCGTTAACTTATTTTAAATCAAAAGGGGATGAATATAAATTAGAATTAATAGATGGTCTTGAAGACGGTAAAATCACGTTTTACACGCAAGGTAAATTCACGGATTTATGTCGTGGTCCCCATTTGCCTTCTACCGAGCCGATTAAGGCAATTAAATTAATGAAAGTAGCGGGTGCGTACTGGAAAGGTGATGCGACGCGCCAACAAATGACGCGTATATATGGTATCACGTTTCCGAAAGCGCAGGAATTGAAAGAGCATTTGGAACGATTGGCGGAAGCATTGAAACGCGACCATCGCAAAATTGGTCAAGAACTTGAATTATTTATGTTTTCGGAACGCGTCGGTGCAGGCTTGCCGATTTGGTTGCCAAAAGGAACCGCTTTACGCCAACGTTTAGAAGATTTTTTGAAAAAAGAGCAAATCAAACGCGGTTATCAACCTGTGATTACGCCGCACATTGCCAAAAAAGATTTATATGTAACTTCTGGGCACTGGGATAAATATGGTGAAGATTCATTTCAACCCATTAAAACCCCACGTATGGATGAAGAATTTATGTTAAAACCCATGAATTGCCCGCATCATTGCGAGATTTTTGGGTATAAACCGCGTTCTTACAAAGAGTTACCTGTGCGAATTGCTGAATTTGGAACCGTTTATCGTTATGAGCAAACAGGAGAATTGCACGGTTTGACGCGCGTTCGTTGCTTTACACAAGATGATGCCCATCTTTTTTGCACCGCAGACCAAGTGAAACAAGAATTTTTAGGCGTACTTGATTTGACGATGTACGTGATTAAAAAACTTGGTTTTGACCATTTTACAGCTCAAATTTCGTTGCGCGACCCTGAAAATAAAGCAAAATACATCGGTTCGGACGAAAATTGGGAGAAAGCAGAACGCGCCATCATTGAAGCAACCGCAGAAGTCGGTTTAAAAACAACCACTGCAACAGGGGAGGCAGCCTTTTACGGTCCGAAATTGGATTTTATGGTAAAAGATGCGATTGGTCGTTCATGGCAATTGGGGACAATTCAAGTAGATTACAACCTTCCAGAGCGATTTAATTTGCAATATGTGGGCGCGGATGACAAAATGCACCGTCCTGTAATGATTCATCGTGCGCCGTTTGGTTCGATGGAACGTTTTATTGGCGTTTTAACAGAACATTGTGCAGGTAAATTTCCATTATGGCTTGCGCCTGAGCAAGTTGCCATTTTGCCCATATCGGATCGGTTTTCGGAATATGCACAGAGCGTAATGCGCGAGTTAGAGGCACATGATATACGCGGTTTCGTGGACGATAGAAGTGAAACGCTTGGTAAAAAAATCCGTGATACAGAGTTGAAACGCATTACTTTCATGTTGATTGTGGGTGAAAAAGAGGCTGCCGAAGGCAAAATCAACATTCGCAAGCAAGGCGAAGGCGATAAAGGCGGCATGGCAGTAAGCGAATTTGTCACTTATTTCAAGACGTTATTGTAATCGAACTAAATTCGCCCCGAATTATCAGGTTGAACGAAAGAAATTTTTTAGAATATTTTCCCGCAAATTTCACTGATTTTTTCCGCAGATTCTCGCAGATTCGGATTCTTAGAACCTTCATTCTGCGAAAATCTGCGGAAAAAATCAACTAAATCTGCGGGAAAATATTCTAAAATTGTTCTTTCATTCAATCTGATAATTCGGGGCGAACCTTCATAAAAAAAAGCTCGTAGCTGCAAAAGCAGAACCACGAGCCTCCAAAAACGAATCTTACAATTTTTAACCAAAACTTACATAATTTATTAGAACAAATTATATGCCAAAAATATATGAAAAGTTTTAATGGTTATATTTTTATCTCTTAATGAATTAAGAAACTTATTTTTTTATATTTGTTTTATGACCATTGCCACTATCACATTTTATATAATATATGCAAACGAACGATTTAAACAAAGGTTACAAAGGTGCATTAAATTTTTTTAAATATTTCATTTTTGTCTTGAAAGTGTGACCTATCACTTCTGCATTTTGTTTTGCTTTATCTGCTTTTTCGCCCACGAATAAGTCATCCACGGTTTGACAAAAATGTTGAATCCAATGTTCAAAATGTTCATCCTGCACATCAAGGCGCAGATGTTTTTGAAAAATATTGCCTACATCAGACTGTTCATCCAACAAAATAAATGCCCAAAATCCAATCATACGCGGGAAATGATGTTCAAAATCAATGCCTTGAAAATGGGGAGCCATGATTTCATCATTCAACAATTGAGCATAAAAGGTTCTAACTAAACACTCTATATCAGCGCGATTTTTAATATCTGTTTTCACAAATGTATTTTTTTAATGATTAAAATGTCTCAACAACATTTTTACAAGGCAATTTGTTGTAAAAATCCACCTTTCAGAACTTTATAAAATCCAAGAAATCCAAGAAATCCACATTTAGAGAAATACAAAATGATTGCTACCTTTGCAAAACGTTTACAATCAGCATGTTATAAAATTTAAAAATTTAAAAAAGATGAGATACCTTTTCTATTCCGTAATAACGCTTGCGCTCAGTGGCTGTACGCCGCACTATCACGCCGCAATTAACCCTGCTTTCAACAACAAAAAAACCAAAAATATTATTTTGATGATAGGCGACGGCATGGGTCTAACCCAAATATCTGCTGGTCTATATGCGAATAAAAACAAATTAAATTTGGAATTGTTTCCTTACATTGGTTTGCACAAATCGTATCCTGACGAAAAAGGTGATTTAATCACCGATTCGGCGGCGGGCGCGACGGCGTTTTCGGTGGGTGAAAAAACGTATAATGCAGCGATTGGCGTTGGTGTAGATTCGTTGCCGCGCAAAACGATTCTTGAAATGGCGGAAGAACATGGTTTGGCAACAGGTTTAATTGCGACGTGCAACATTGCGCACGCAACGCCTGCCTCATTCATTGCACATATCAAAAAACGCGATTTGTATGAAGACATTGCAGCCGATTTTTTGAAAACGAATGTAGATTTAATCATTGGTGGCGGCAAAAAATACTTTGACAGACGCGCCGATAATCGCAATTTGTTGACAGAATGGCAAAAAAAAGGTTATTATGTCAGCAATAATACGCAAGAAGATTTAGAACGGATGGTTTTTCCAGAAAGCAATGTGGCGTATTTCACGGCGGAAGATCATCCCGTACCTGCGGCGCAAGGGCGTGATTATTTGCCCTTAGCGAGTCGTTTGGGCTGTGATTTTTTGAAAAAACGCAATTCAAAAGGTTTTTTTATGATGATTGAAGGTTCTCAAATTGATTGGGGCGGTCATGCAAAGAATTCGGATTATATCATTTCTGAAATGCAGGATTTTGACCAAGCGATTGGACAAGTGTTGGATTTTGCTAAAAAAGATGGGAATACATTAATTATCGTCACGGCTGACCATGAAACAGGTGGTTATTCGATTAATAAAGGTTCAAAAATGGGCAGTATTCAAGGTGCATTTACGACGGATTATCACACAGGATGTTTGATTCCCGTTTTTGCCTTCGGGCCTGGCGCGGAAAATTTTGCAGGTATGTATGAAAATACCGCTATTTTTCATAAAATGAAAGCATTATTTGGTTTTTAAGCGGGCGCAACCTCGTCGAGGTTTGCAACCTTGACGAGGTTATTAAAGCAACCGTTCATACAAAATTGCTTTAAATTTGCGCAAAATGGCTATAATTTGCATCAAATCATCTCGTTTCGTACAAATATAACTTTCCGAAATGCAATATTCCTTAGCTTGCATCACGACAAAACTCCACTGTTTTCCAATCACTTCCACGCCATACAGCGGTTTTCCATCTTGATTTTTGACTTGTGCAATCAGAAACGCCTCCAAAAGTTGCGCCATAGAGTCTCCTGTCGGATTTTTATTGGGTTTGTACTCTTGAAAATGAAAATACGGCTTTTCGGGCGAATCCAGAATCCCTTTCGCCAACATAAAATCCGATTTGACAACCAAAGAAATATCTTCAACCTTTGCCGAAATGGTTTTTTCAAAATAACCAATTACTTGTGTATCTTCTGTGAGTTCTCCAAGTTCGAGAATATGGGTAATGAATTTCATTTTCAAATCTTCTTCGCTCCAACCCGTAATATTGCGCACCGCTTTGCTAAAAACACCGTCAAAACGTTCTTTTTCGGATGTCTTCAAAGTCAGAACAGGTGTATCTAACCATTCCTGCATCAATGGATTGGGTTCCGTAAGTCGCACAAGATGAAAAGCACGGATTAAATCAGGTTCTTTCCATACTTTTGAAGCCGTTATGGTTTTCGTTTTGGGCTTGGGTTTGATGACTGCATTTGCTTTTTTCTTTGTCATTTTTAAATGTTGTTTTACAATGAATCTACACTACTGAGTTGTTAAAGATTTAAGATGTAAATAATGGATTATCAATCTATTTTTTACCACAGATTTCGCAGCTTTTCTTTTGGACTCTTTTGCTGCGAAAATCTGCGGAAAAATCTGCGGGGAAAAAAACATATTACAACTTTAACAACTCAGTAGTGTACAATGAATCAAATGATAATCCGATTTTCGATTCCATTCTAACCGTAAACATTTTTCGCAGCAATTTTGTTCTCAAAAAAAACTTGAAGCTTATTTGGTTTTAAACCATCCAAAAAGATTACTTTTGTAATCCTTTGATAATCAATCTCTAAATGGCATGAAAAAGAATGTTGATTTTAAAAATTGCTCGTTTTTTGAAGGCTCGGACGCGGCTTTCACGATGATTGCCGTACAGGGCGGCACTTTTAACATGGGAAGTAATGAATACGCCTATGAAAAACCGATTCATAAAGTCAAATTAGGCGATTTTGGGATGGGTCAGCACCTTGTGACGCAAGCCGTTTGGAAAAAAGTAATGGATGGGCAAAATCCTTCTTACTTCAAAGGTGATAATCGCCCTGTTGAACGCGTATCATGGAATATAATTATCAATGATTTTTTGCCCAAATTGAATGAATTAACCCAAAATGACCGTCCCAAAGGTACTCAATTTTGCTTACCGACAGAGGTACAATGGGAATATGCGGCTCGCGACGGCGTACAGGAGCAAAAGCCCTCTTTCATTTATTCGGGTGGTGATAAATTAGATGATGTAGGTTGGTATTACAAAAATAGTCATGGTGAGACGAAACCCGTAGGCTTGAAGTTGCAGAATCTATTAGACTTCTATGATATGAGTGGCAATGTCTATGAATGGTGTAGTGATTTCTATAGCCCTTACCAAGCTGTTGTAGATAGAGACCTACAAGGCGTTAGGCGTGACGTAGAAAAAGCCGTAGGTGAAGGTACGCCCCGTGTTATGCGCGGCGGTCTCTGGGGCGGTGATGCGCATAGCTGCCGCGTCTTCCTCCGCTTTCGCGATGCGCCTGCGGATAGCGATCACTATATCGGTTTCCGCTTGTCGTTGTTTTCTTTCTTTTCAGTTTAAGGCTTGTCGCGCCGATTTTTTTATATTTATAAACGATTCAAAGTATGGAATTTACGCTCAATAGCCTTGCAAAAACGCTGGGTAAACCGATTGATAAAGACTTTGTGCGCCGTCGAAAAGATTGTTTTGCACAAAGTACACACGACAGAAAAAAATATATTACCGCTATTAGCCTGTCCGAAAGCAGTTTTGTAACAACTTTGGTTTTAAATGAAGAAGCAACCCATTTAGAATATTTGTATGCAAATGGTGTCAAAAAGTTGCAAAAAATTGATTTTCAATCTTTTGCAACTTTGAAATATGCAGATTTAAGCAATTGTAATTTGGCAGGTGATGTCATGATTCGATGCACTGAATCCAATTTAGAACAAATTTATCTGCACCACAATAAAATTAAATCTATCCAATTCATAGGCAATTTCCCAAAATTGCAATTAATTGATATTTGTGAAAATCAATTAAAAAGCATTATATTTGAAGGTCATTTTAATGATTTAAATTATTTGTATTTGAATGATAATCAATTGACAACCATTGACTTATCGAATTTAAAAGAATTGAAAACGCTGCATTTAG
>JBEEMZ010000190.1:0-13263 GCA_041192405.1 Bacteroidota bacterium
GATTTGTTCTTTGGTACTTGTCTGCCCATTTGTTTGAGATTTAGGCGCGGGTGTCTGTGTAACAACAGGCGCAGGCACAACTACAACTATTGGCGTAGGCGGCAATGTTTGCGGCTGTGTCGGCTGCGGCTCGGAAACGGGCGGATTTGACGCAGGCGGCTGAGTATTATCCTCTAATTTTTCACTTTTCCGAGCCAACCAAATGTATAATGCAACACTTACAACGATTGCCACTATCCAAACGATTATAGAATAGTTGCCAAAGATGCCTTCTATCTTTTTTTTAAGTGCATCAGGGAGCAAATTGCCTAACAATCCTATGAAAATGTTTAAAACGACTAAAACGATTGCTATAGTTTTGTTATTCATAACCAATTTTAGTGAAGGTTTAAAATTACAAATCTTTTCAACTTGCCTCTGAAAGTGGGCAGTGAAAAATGAAGCGGAGGACTAATATACTCATTTGATAAATCTCTGTAAACAGCATGTTTAAACAAAATTGTTTTATCTAATTCCTCAAATGCAGCATCTATATCTTCATCAATCCATTTTAAAATCTTCTCTTTATGAGTTGGAGGGTCATTATGCTCCTTTTTGACTGGATTTGGAGGCGAATAATCAACTTTACTTTCATCAAATTCAGTATCCAGCAAATAGATTAACGATTTACTTAATCTCGCTTTGGCGCGTTTGTAATCCGATAATTCAATTGTATTTTCGGCATTATCGCGTTCATTACCAGCGTATTGCCCTGATAATTGGATAAGCATCGTTTGAAAATCTTTATTTTGCGTATTGGCAAGTTGGCGCATTTCGGCAATAGCTTCACCGAGTTTACCTTCGGCGATGAGGTTTAATAAATATTGCTTCATTTTGATTTATAAAAAATTTAAGACTTTTTTACATATCCAATTGATTATCAATTAATTGCAACTCGCATGAGGGTGCGACACCTTCAAACAACACTTGATTATTGAAATGAAGTTAGATTTTTATTTAAAATCATCATAATTTTCATTCAATAAAAGTTGTGTTCCGTCGTACAAAATTGCCATTAATTTCCGAATCGCATCAGGAAAAATTTTGCCTTTTTCTGCCCGATTCAGCGCATCATTAAAAGTATCCACACTGATTTCCTTTGAACTCGCCCAAAATCCAAATCCTTTTTTGGTCTTAATCCCCGCAATCAATTCCGCATATTGCAATGTATTCAAATCAAACGGCGCAAAACTTCGCCGATTTGTACTCATTTCGCGCAACCATTCTTCAAACAATTTATTGAAATCAACGACATTATTCCGATACAAATTATTACTCGTAAAGGAGCTATCAATTTTTGGTGCGTCGCGCATCGCAAAAGGTTGACGGCTCGCAATCGCACCAACCAATTCGCGTTTCAAATATTGCATCGCAAAAACATATTGAGATAATTGCTTCTTTATAATTTGTTGTGTTACATCACTTAACATTAAAAAATTAAGATTTTGATTATCTTCCCGAATCCCAAATTCTCGATAAACAGGTTTCACCGCACGCGCATTTTTCACTTCTAACTCGCCATCCGAAAAACTTGCAAAGTCAATAATAGACAAAGCCGCCGCTAATTCGATGAAATGCGCATCATTTTGTTGCCCATTTTGACCAGGATCATTGTTATAATCCCGCGTCACTTCGTCACCTATATAATAGAGTGCATTCACGGATTGATTCCCACTCACATTTTTCTCGTAATAATTCAATGCCGCTTTGGTTTTCGTGATAAAAGTCGCCTTATCAATCTGCCCCGAACCTGGCGAAACGCCAAAATACGGTTGAACCGTCACCGCCCCAATTTTAGCATTATTCAAAAACGCATGATTTTGAGTAGGTGGTTGTGCATTGCGAATATTTTTCAAAATCAACGGAAAACCTGCCGCGCCCGTCCCACCAAAAATGGAACTTACAATGAAAATTCTATCATTTTGTTCAAAATTCGACGCAAAAGCCGCAAATTCATCTGATTCTTTAAACTGATTCAAAACCACACTTCCAATATTTGGATTTCCAACAAAACCAATTTCCATTTCGGTCTCCAAATTTTTATCGGAAAAGAGTAATCCTGCCAATGCTTTATTGGCATCGTCCAAAGTTGCATAATCAATATATTGCTTAAAACGCTCATTTTGAACGCCTTGCATATTAAAAGCAAAACTTCTTTGAAGTTTATTATCTTTGTTGAGTTCTTCCAACGTTTTGATTTTCGTTTTGAAAAAACCATCTTGTGGATTGTTGAGTGCGCCGTGAATCGCTTGATAATTGTCCAATAATTGAATAGTGCGGTTCAGGTCTTTGTTATTTTGATGCGGATCTACCATGATTGGAATCATTTCCGTCGCATGACCCGCTTTCACGCCCGCCGCTAACAGCATTGTCAACGATTTGATGACACGCGCACCCGTGCCGCCAATGCCGAATACAAATAATTTCATATTTTGATACGTTTCAGTCGTTGGATTTGCAATTTTTTTAAAGCCCCGAATTGCACGAATTTTTCACGAATTTTTCACGAATTTTTTCATGTTTTGTGAAAATTTGTGTCATTCGGGGCTGGATAAATAACAAATTGCGTCAATTTTGGGAACTGACGCAATTTGATTTGTAAAATTACAACAAAATATAAATTTTACAAATTTTATTTTTCTCTGAAAAATAAACTTATCGGAACGCCCGAAAAATCAAATTTCTTGCGCAACTCATTTTCCAAATATCGTTTGTAATTTTCGCCCAAATGTTTGGGATGATTGCAGAAAAAGATGAAACTTGGATAATGTAAATTACTCAATTGAGTCGCATATTTGACCTTCAACAAATTGCCACGATACGCAGGCGCAGGATATTTTGCCACCGCTTCTTCCAAAAAGTCGTTCAAAACAGAGGTTTTAATCGTCGTTTTACGGCGTTCATACACCTCCAAAGCCACATCTACCGCCTTGAAAATCCGTTGTTTTTCCAACGCAGAAATGAAAATCACTGGAACATCACTAAATGGTGACAACTTTTCTTTCAATTTTGCTTCGAAATCACGCGCTGTATTCGTATCTTTTTCCACCAAATCCCACTTATTCACCAACAAAACAACGCCTTTATGCCTGTCCATCGCTAAACGGAAAATCGTCATATCTTGCGCTTCCATCGTACCCGATTGCGCGTCAATCATCAACATCATTACATCACATTCGTCCAAAGCCTGAATTGCACGCATCACCGAATAAAATTCTAAATCTTCATGGACTTTCGCTTTTTTTCGGATGCCTGCGGTATCAATGAGCAAAAATTCTTTGCCAAACTTGTTGTAATGCGAATGCGTAGGGTCGCGTGTCGTGCCAGCGATATCGGTTACAATATTGCGTTCCGTACCCAAAAGTGCATTCGTCAAAGACGATTTGCCCACATTTGGTTGTCCAATAATCGCAATTTTCGGCAAATCCGATTGAATTTCGGGTTCATCCGAAACTTGTTCCGCCACTGCGTCCAACAATTCACCCGTGCCACTTCCCGAAATCGAAGCAATGAAAAAGACATTCTCAAAACCAAGACTCCAAAATTCATTCGCATCCATCAAACGCTTGTGATTATCCACCTTGTTGACCGCCAAAAAAACAGGTTTGCGCGCCCGCCGTAACAAATCTGCCACATCTTCATCCAAATCGGTCAATCCAGAAGCCGCATCTACCATGAAAATGATGACCGCAGCCTCCTCAATCGCCATTCTGACCTGCGAACGAATCGCCGCTTCAAACACATCTTCCGAACCATGCACAAAACCGCCCGTATCTACCACCATGAAACGCTTGCCATTCCAATCGGTCATGCCGTATTTGCGGTCGCGGGTTACGCCAGAAACGTTATCAACAATCGCATCGCGGCCGCCGACCAATCGGTTGTAAAAAGTGGATTTGCCTACATTGGGTCTGCCAACGATGGCGACAATATTATTCATTTTTGTAAAATTATTTTAACTATCATTAAAAGCGGCGCAAGTTTACGATAAAAAATTGGATTCTACAAAATTTTTGTCGTTTTGAAGAGCGTTTAAGCTAAAATTTTGAAAAAAGTGCCAAAAAGATTAATGAATTTGAAAAGACCAACCTACATTTGCAAGAGTATTCATCAAAATAATGCAACAAATGAAATCATTTGAAAATTGGCTAACCCAAGAAGTCGAAGATTGATTCGGTCTGGAAGAAGTAGAGAAACATCCACTTTTAGAGACTTGGTTACAGGCTTTACCCGCACTTGATTTCGTTGAAGAAGCGGTTTTGGATAAATTACGCCCGATTTTGGCAAATAAAGTCAAATATTGGAATGAAGGTGCGTTAAAATTTCAATTTATTGCGCCGTTAATCTATTTTTTGGATTTTGTGGTTCCAAAATTTTATACCGTTTTTACACAGCGTAACCTTTCAGCAACGTATTTTGTGTTTTTGAAAGACGGGCAATACGCGGAAAGTCGCGCTTACGATGCTACTCAATCCGAGCAACTGAAAGCTATTTTCGCGATCCTCAAACAAGCCAAAGTTTATATTCATCAAATTTTGAAAATAAGTAAGGGATGACAAATTTCATAAGTATCTGATAATCAAATACTTGTAAATTTTATTAACCGCGTTTATTTCACTCAACTACTTAGTCGTTGATTGTGAATCATCCTTACATTTTTTACGCTAAAATGAAAGCAAGTTTTTATAGTTTAAAAATAAATGTTTTAAAAAGGTTTTTAAAATTATGAAAATCGTGTTCAAAAACGTATTTTTGCCCCAAAACAACCCAATTATGATAAATATTCATTATGGCGAAAGCAATTTTAAAAAATTAGTGGTAAATGATTTTTTTTACCAAGATAGAACGCAATATATTCCACTGCTCGAACAGTGGCAATGCCAATATCAAGTCTTTCTGCGCCCGCGAAGATTTGGTAAAAGCCTGTTTATCAGCATTTTACAACATTATTATGGTGTTAATTATGCAGCTGATTTTCAAACCCTCTTTGGCAAATGTTATATTGGAAAGCATCCTACACCTGACGCAAATCAATATATGATTTTGCGATTCGAATTCAGTCGCATAGATACGAGTACACAGGAGCGCACTTATGCAGGTTTTTTGTCAAACACAATAATGGCGGTACGGGATTTTCTATCCACTTATAAAGGATTATTTACGAAGGAAGAAAAAGGGATCATTCTTGGTGAAAAAAGTCCCGAAGGTGTTGTAAAACACTTGTTTAGTTTTTTTCAGACAAAAGAAGTAAAGCACAAAATTTATGTATTAATTGATGAATATGATCATTTTGCAAATGAATTATTGTCCTTTGATATAGAACGCTTTAAATCTAATGTGAGTGGAAATGGATTTGTGCGCAAATTTTATGAAACTTTTAAAAATGCAACAGGCGAAGGAATCATTGGACGGATTTTTATTACAGGCGTTTCGCCTGTGACGTTGGATTCGCTCACAAGTGGTTTTAATATTAGCGATAATATTACTTTAAATCCCATTTTCCATAATATGATGGGCTTTACGGCAGCAGAAGTTGAAATTATTTTGCGTCAATCCGACATTCCAAGCGACACGATTCCCGTGATGATGAACGACTTGACGGAATGGTATGATGGCTATTGCTTTGCGCCTGATGCAGATACGCATTTGTATAATCCAGATATGTTGTTATATTTTTTGAAAGAATATAATATTGCTCAAAAATATCCCTACAAAATGTTGGATATGAATATCATTTCCGATTATCGAAAAATTAGTAGTATTTTTAAAATTGGAGGCGATGAACGAGGTAAATTTGAGCTGTTAAAAGAATTATTGGATACAGGTTATATTGATTTTGACCTCACGCGCTTGTATAATCTTGAATTAGAGTTCTCCGAAGGCGATTTTTTAAGCCTGCTTTTCTATATGGGCATTTTGAGTTTTCGGGAAGTTCGGAATGTTAGTTGGCGGTTTGAAATTCCAAATTATGTGATAAAAAAATTATATTTTGAATATTTTATATCTATGTATTTGGTGAAAACGAGCTATTCTGTGATGCAACGGAAGATTGCTCGAACGATTGATGCGTTAATTGGAGATGGAAATCCAGAACCGTTTTTTCAAATGGTTGAGCATGTTTTAGCTGAAAATCACTCCAATCGAGATAATATGAATTACGGCGAAAAGCATTTGCAAACTTTAATGATTGGTTTGTTATGTCCATACGATAGTTATTTTATCCACAGTGAATATGAGGCAAAAAAAGGGCATCCAGATTTGTTTTTAGAGCGCATGCCGAATAGACCCATTCCTTATGAAATCGTTTTGGAATTGAAATATTTGAAGAAAAAAGAAGTTAAAAAACTACCAGATGTCATTCAACAAGCTGAATTTCAATTAGATAAATATATGAATAGTGCCCGATTTGCGCGCCCTGATGTAAAAGGTTTTTATCTTGTGTTTTTAGGTGGAAAGATGCATCGTTGGCGTGAATGGGGCAATTATTGAATTAAGACCCGAATTTTCACGAATTTTAAGATTAAAATTCGTGAAAATTCATCAAATTCAGGTCTTAATTCAATAATTCCTTCGCTTGTAATAACGCACCTTCCAATCCTGTAACATCCGTTCCGCCTGCGGTTGCAAAAAAGGGTTGTCCGCCGCCGCCGCCTTTGATATTTTTCGCTAACGTGCGCACCATATTACCTGCATGTAACTGATTGGTTTTCACCAAGTTATCGCTAATGCGAATGGTAATTTGAGGTTTGCCAGCGTTGATTGTTCCCAACACAATAACTGCATTTCCAAGTTCGCGCTCTAAATTATATGCTAAATTTTTAACCACATTCGCATCTGTTAAACTAATTTGTGTTGAAATAAAATGCACATTTTTCACCATTTCCACCTGACTTTTGAGGCTTGATTGCAATAAAGTTGCTTTTTCCGACATCATAAGCTCATTTTCTTTCTGCAATTTCTTGATTTCATCCTGCAAACTGCCAATTGCTTTTAAAACATCTTTTGGATTTTTCAACAATTGTTTGACCGATTTCAAGGTTTCAGATTCCGAATTCATAAAAGATTCTGCACCCGCGCCCGTCAATGCCTCAATCCGTCGCACCCCTGCGGATGTACCCGTTTCGCTCGTAATTTTGAACATTCCAATTTTACCCGTCGCGGAAACATGGCAACCACCACATAATTCTTTTGAAAATTTAGGGTCAAATGTAATCATTCGAACCGTTTCACCATATTTTTCACCAAAAAGCATCATTGCACCCGCCTCTTTTGCTTGCGCAATCGGCAAATTGCGTTGCTCGCCCAAAGCGACATTCTCCCGAATTTTATGATTCACAATCTGTTCAATTTCAAGCAGTTGCGCATCTTCGACCTTTGAATAATGGGCAAAATCAAATCGCAAATAATCATCATTCACTAATGAACCACGTTGCGCAACGTGCGTTCCCAACACTTGACGTAACGCCGCATGCAACAAATGTGTTGCAGAGTGATTATTTTCAATATGTCGCCGCCTTTCGACAGCCACTTGACAACGCACCGTCGCATCGTGAATATTCACAGGCAATTTTTCAACAAAATGGATGATTAATTCATTCTCTTTTTTGGTGTCGGTCACTGCAATTTTCTCTCCATCGAAATACATCCAACCCGTATCGCCCACTTGACCGCCGCCTTCCGCATAAAAAGGCGTTCGATTTAACACAATTTGGTATTGAAAACCTTTTTTATCCTCCACCAATCGGTATTTTAACACATGCGCCGTATCCACACGCAATTGATCATAACCAACAAATTGTACCGAAGGCACTTCATCCAAAACGACCCAATCACCCACTTTTCTAAGTGCGGCTTCCCGCGAACGGTCTTTTTGAGCTTGCAAAGCCGCTTTAAAACCTTCTTCATCTACGTTCCAGCCTTTTTCAGAAGCGATTAAAGCCGTCAAATCGAATGGAAATCCATAGGTATCAAACAATTCAAACGCTGTTGCCGTGTCCAAAACACCATTTTCAACCGTAATTTGTTCCAAACGGCGCAATCCACCTTCCAAAGTCCGCAAAAAAGAACGCTCCTCTTCCAAAATTACTTTTCCAACAAAATCTTCTTGTTGTTTCAATTCTGGAAAAACGGTTGCAAATTCTTTCGCCAAAAGTGGAATTAATTGATACAAAAGGGGTTCTTTTGAATCCAAAAATGAATAATAATACCGAACCGCCCGCCGCAAAATCCGCCGAATCACATAACCCGCACCCGTATTCATCGGCATTTGCCCGTCCGCAATCGCAAACGCAACTGCCCGAATATGATCCACAATCACTCGAAATGCTACATCCTTTTTCGCAGCCCTGTCATAACTCCCTGTGTATGAATGATTTGTGATTTTTTCAACCAATGATATAAATGGTGTAAACACATCTGTATCATACGTATATAATTTTCCTTGCATCGCCATACACAACCGTTCAAACCCCATTCCTGTATCCACATGTTTCGATGGAAGCGGAATCAAAGATTTGTCAGCACGGCGTTCAAATTGCATAAAAACGTTATTCCAAATCTCCACCACACGCGGATGATCTTGATTGACCAAATCTTCGCCTTTCACTTTTGCGCGTTCTGCATCCGTGCGCAAGTCAATATGGATTTCAGAACAAGGTCCGCAAGGTCCTTGACTGCCCATTTCCCAAAAATTATCTTTTTTATTGCCGTACAAAATATGGTTTGATGGCAAGTATTTCAACCAAATATTTTTTGCTTCATGGTCAGCATCCAAATTTTCTGCGGTATCGCCCCCAAAAACAGTTGCGTAAAGCCTATCTTTCGGCAATTTATACACTTCTGTTAATAATTCCCATGACCATGCAATTGCCTCCGTTTTGAAATAATCGCCAAATGACCAATTGCCTAACATTTCAAACAAAGTGTGGTGCGTTCCGTCGAAACCGACATCTTCTAAATCATTATGTTTGCCACTGACTCGTAAACATTTTTGCGTATCCGCAACCCGTCGCGCCGTAGGAACTTTGTTACCCAGAAAAAAATCTTTAAATTGCACCATACCAGAATTGCTAAACATCAAAGTCGGGTCGTCCCGATTGATGAGTGGCGCACTTGGAACGATTTTATGTTGCTTGGATTTGAAAAAATCCAAAAAATTTTGTCTAACTTCTGCTGATTTCATGATGAATAAGGTGATTTTAATTTTCTAAAACACAAAAAACTATTTTTGTATGCATTTTTAGGTTTCGCCGTCTCAATTTTGCAAACACATAGGGCATAGGTGACATAGTTTTTTTTATGGAACTTTTGATATAGAAATAAAATAAAGATGTATATTTGTGCCAAGTTATTTTAAACAATCCGACAATTATCTGGAAATCAATCATTTACAAATCGTAAATGTCCTACAAATCTTATCTCAATCCCAATTGATATTGCCCGACAAGTATTAACACAGTGAAAATCTTAGAAAATATTCAAATTTTAATATAGTAATATTATAACGAGTCAATATATATTTTGCACAAGATGGTTTTTTGATTGCGCCAAACACGCTTTTTGCTTGAGAATGGGCGAGGCGGAGTGTGGGGATTTTTATTTTTGTTTTTTTTTTGTAAAAAAAAAAAAAAAAAAAAAAACAACAAAACCATCAATCGTTCTTTTTTTACAAAAATGTTAAAAAAAACAATGTTTTTACGTGCCAAAATATTTGGAATTAAAAAATATTTTCTAACTTTGATGTGACTTCTGCCTAAACCGTCGAAGGACACTATCAACCACGCTCAAAAAGTGGTGCAAAAGTAATGCAAAAACATTAGTGTTGCCACATCTTTTTGTGATTAATTAAAACTCTATGGCAAAAGAAAAATTTGTTTATAACAATCAAACCCTTCGATATGAACGCGTGGTTGTCACGGTCAAAGAACGAATGGTAAAAGTGTTTGGTTGGTTATCGGGTGCGACGGTGACAACACTTATTGTTTTGTCGATCGCTTATAAAATTTTCCCTTCTCCGCGAGAGAAAACATTATTAGGTGAAATTCAACAACTCGAACTCAAATATTCGGCATTGGATAAGCACCTTTCAATGATGGAACGAGCGTTATCGAGTGTGCAACAACGGGATTCGGGCATTTATCGCCGTATGTTTATGATGGAACCACTCAATTCTGAAGCGGGCGGAACGGGGGGACATGACCGTTTTACTGGTTTGCAAAAATACGCAAGTGCTAATATTATTGTCTCGGCGCAAGAACGCATTGAACAATTGAGCCGTTTGATTGCGCAACAATCCAAATCTTTGGATACTTTACAGCGTCTCGCACGTGAAAAAGATAAAATGTGGGCTTCGCTTCCAAGCATTAAACCCGTTCGAGAAGATAAATTGAGCAGCAATTTAACAGCACTTTCTGGTTTTGGTATGCGTTTCCACCCCATTCATAAGACGATGAAGCTCCATAAAGGCATGGATTTTTCGGCGAGTTCGGGTACAGCAATTCAAGCTTCCGCAGATGGCGAAGTCATTGCGGCAGCGCATGATGGCGGTTATGGCAATTGCGTTCGGATTAGTCATGGTTATGGATATGTTACATTATATGCGCACATGTCGCGCATGACTGTTAAAGTCGGTCAGAAAATTAAAAAAGGTGAACAAATTGGTTTAGTCGGCAGTACAGGCGCGTCAACAGGCCCGCATTGCCATTATGAAGTGCATTTAAATGGTGTGCCTGTGAATCCACTTCAATTTTGTTTAGATGGCTTGACTCCTTTGGAGTATCAAGCATTGGCAAATGCCGCGTCTCAAAAAAACCAATCATTCGATTAATTGTTAACATCTAATCCATTGATATTCAACATTTAAACTCAGATTATTTGATTCTTTTTTAATTATCGGTTACTATACTCAGATGTTGATTTATTCCAAACTTACTCTTGGTCACAGGGGTAAGTTTTTTTTATGGCTATTTAGACGCGAATTGCATCCATTTTGTTAATTTTGGGCTTTATCCAAAAACAATCATACGATACAACTTTTAATCAAGCCTACAAAGTCAAATTTAATTGTACCTGACGCGATGTCCTTGAAAATCATTCAACAACTACAACAAAATTTGCAAATTTACAATAGTTGTGAAAAAAAATTTGCAACTATTGTAAATTAGGATGTAACTTTGTGGTGCGTTATACGAAACGCCGTTTGTTAAATAAAGTAAAGACGCAACCTCTCTGAATCAAAAAATTATCAACAAAATGAAAGTAATTTTTAATAACGAAAAGTTGCAAACACTGTATGAAGGCACTTTCAAGAACTCGTAACAGAGTTTCAATAATTGAACATAATTGAACAAAGTTACACATTTGAAGTTCCTTTTGCTTCAAAAGTGTAACTTTTGAAAAAATGACAGAAAAATGACCCTAAAAAGGGACTCAAAAAAGGGAGATGATGTAACTTTGCATTCTAAAAATAAAAGAGAAAACAGGCTATGAAATCCATCAAAGTACGCTTAGAGTTGAATAATGAGCAACGGAGTCTTGCGGCACAACATGCAGGGACGGCTCGTTATGCGTACAATTGGGGGTTAGCCAAAAGCCAAACGGTCTATCAAGCCACTCAAAAACGCCCGACGGCGGTTGATTTGCATAAAGAGTGGGTTGTTTACAAAAACACGGAGGCGACTTGGGCACAATCGGTCTCGAAATGTGCACCTCAAGAAGCCTTTCGGAATTTGAACAAAGCCTATCAACGTGCCTTTAAAATGGAGCAGGTCCGTCTGCCGAAATTTAAAAAGAAAGGTCAAAAGGATCGTTTCTACTTAGAAGGCAGTATTCATTTGAAAGGCAATCGCATCAAACTGCCAAAATTGGGTTGGGTGAAATGCAGCGAAACCTTACCTCAAGGGATTGTGGTTAAAAATGTAACCGTTTCTCGACACGCCCATCATTGGTTCGTGAGTTTTAAAATGCCCTATTCTAAAACGGTCCAAAAGCCTGAAAATCAGCCGATTATAGGGGTTGATTTAGGCGTAAAAACGCTCGCAACCTTTAGCGACGGACAGATGATTGCCCACAAACGCCCTTATAAACACCAAAAAAGAAAGTTGCGTTTGGCGCAACGGCAAACGAGTAAAAAATATATTAAAGGAAAATCGGCAAAAGAGCAAAGTAACAATTATCAAAAAGCTCAAAAAAAAGTTGCGAAAATTCATTATAAAATAGCGTGTATTCGCAACGATGCTTTGCATCAAGTCACGACTCGGCTCGCTAAGAACCACAGCGAAGTCGTTATCGAAGATTTGAATGTCAAAGGGATGAGTCGCAACCATAAATTAGCGAGTGCCATTCTCGACGGCGGCTTTTATGAATTTCGTCGTCAACTCACCTACAAATGTGAATGGTACGGCTCGAAATTGACGGTTGTGGACCGATTCTATCCCTCTTCCAAGACCTGTTCGGGGTGCCAAAAGGTCAAAAAGGAGTTGTCGTTAAACGAACGAACCTATTGTTGTGAGCATTGTGGGGTGGCAATCGACCGAGACCTCAATGCTGCCATCAATTTAAGAAATCAGGCGGTGAGTTACACCGCATCAGCCTGTGGAGTGTTCAAACCACCTAACGACTTGCTTGTTGGGGACACTGGGAAGCAGGAAGCAGACCGCGAAATTGAAAAGGTTCAAGATTGTGTAAGTTCTGCGTAGCGGAAAGCCAACGTTTGCGAAACCAATTATTGAGAAATTTATTGAGCGAATTGAAACAATGGCAAATGTTACCAGTAGCATTGAATTATTGAAATTTAGAAGTTTAAATTTTGAGGCATTAAAGGGAGATAAAAGGGGGTTGTACTCCATTCGTATTGATAAGAAATAATCGCTTTTCCTTCCGTATTAATAAATCCCCAACGCCCGTTTCGGCGCACTGCCGCAAGCCGCTCCGAGGCGGAATTGTCACCCGAAACACCCCCCTCTCGCAAGCTCCACGTGAGCCACGCAACCCGGCGCGATCACTTCTGAAAGCCGCGACGGAACCGGGGCGTCCCGGCGCTACGCGAGGGCCGCGCGGACGGATGCGGAGAACGTCAGGGACAGGCTGCGCTGGCGACGAGAACGTCGTCGACGTTCCACGAGCCGACGGTGAACACGCCGGCCGGATGCCCCGGGTCGCCGAGGAGCCGGCGGCCGATGTCGAGCTGGTGGTTGCCCTGCGCAACCATGTCGCCGTTGCCGGTCT
>JBEEMZ010000191.1:0-9554 GCA_041192405.1 Bacteroidota bacterium
CGTATAGGCGGTTTAAGGGACAGTTTATGCTAAAATGGAAATATTCGAAAATATTTCTGAACGTTCACGGACTTCTCAGTTTAAAAAATTAGTTGCTCCAAAAATAACGTCAGCTGTGCTTCAACGTTGAGTTGATTTTTAATGACATTTACGATTCAAATTGGGATTTTTTTATATATTAATTATGTTGCCAAAACCTTTTTTTTTGTTTGACCACACAAATATAGATTGTTGGTTCATACTATGCAAATGATTATCGAATATATTTTTGATTTTTGGCAAAAATACCAACTTTCTGGTATATTTTAAAATAAAGGGGTTGCCCCTATTCTACTAAGTTTCATGCCTTAAAATGGGCAAGATGTTTTTTTTTTGAGTTTTTGGAGCCAACAAATGAGCCCAAATGCTTCACATAAAAATATAAATATATGCTTAAAAAAAGGGTTTTAAAAAAGGTTGAACAAAAATTTCCAACGTTTATAAGTAGCAACTTATACTTATAATCCGTTGAAAATCAAGTTATAAAATAATCTTTTTTTAAATTATATTTAAAAAAAATATACATAAAAAAAAATTATCCTAAAAATAAAAATGTATTTAAATGTTTGCGAATGATTCCGAAGCCGCTTACCTTTGCATCAGCAAACAAAATGACGTATTTGTATAAACAAATAAAAACCTTCTTTTTTGGACTGAACGTATCATAAAAATCTCTAACTTGTATCTATATAAATACTTCATTGATTGCGCACTAAGTATTAAAAAAAAACAAACCTTGCACAATATTAGTTTGAGATAAACTTCAAAAGTGTTTTACAACTTTCAGCGAATAGTGGTTCGATTTCGAAATCATGCATGAATAGAGGTATAACAAATAGCAACCTTTGAAGGGTTTAAAACCCTCTAAAGGTTTGATAATCAACGATTTATAAGAATGGTCTGTTATCATCCTTCTTCAGTATTTATAAGTATCCCAAATTTGAAACGGAGTAGCACGGTGTAAAAGTTAACCCCTTATATAAACAAAAAAAATGACAAACTTATACACATTAAAGTTCGTAACTTGTCTTTCAACCTTATTCTTATCTGTACAGGTCGCTTGTCTCGGGCAGCCTATAGTCATCGCAGATACAACGGTTGCTTTCCGAGCATGGAGCTTTGGGGTCGGTGTAGGCATCACAACCTTACCCACTTTACAAACCACCTATCACTTCCAAAAACGGTGGGCACTTCGAGTAGGCTATGATTACATGGGCTATAACCAAACCGATTGGAAACTTGCGCAAGGCAAAATAACAACAGATGTGCAAGTAAGACTAAGCCGCTTCGTTTTATTGGGGCATTATCTGCCTTTTCGCACCGAAAAATTTGGAATTCTCGCAGGTTTGGCAGTTTTTCCAACCAAAACATTCACCGCAACCTTTCATTTAGCCCAAAATATACAATTAGATGGTCTATTGATTACGCCTGCTGCGGTTGGTACAGGCTTGTTTAAATTAGGCTATCAACACCATTTCGCGCCCTATATCGGTATCACATTGGGTCGCCCTGTACCTGCGGGGCATAGTGGATGGCGGTTGGATATTGGAACTTATTATGTGGGCGCGTTTGAATTAAAACAGTTGACGATTGATTCTAAAATCTTTTTAAAAGAAAATGAAGCAAATATTGGCGTGTTAGAACGCAATTTAAATAGGTTGCCCCTTTTTTATCGCCTGATTCCTGATTTGAAACTGGTTTGGGTTTGTCGGATTTAAGTAAGTAGTTGGTTCGTGAAATAGGTAGTTGGTTTATTAGTTAAATTATTGATTATCAATGGTTTAACAAACAAAGTAACAAACTATTTCACAGACTGACTACTTAACCTCTGTTAGTATCCTTGTAATCCCTTTTTTGTTTTGCGACGAAAAAGACCAAGAGGACAAGGCTTTTTTTAATTTTTATAACTTTGTTACCATGAATTTTTTAACCAGAAGAATGCCCGTTATCGCGGCATCCCTTGCAATTGTCGCTATTGCAGTATTAAGCTGCCAAAAACAAGATGGTGAAGGGCTTTTAACGGACGTAAATGTTACCGTTTCAAACGATTTGTTTACAAATGTAGTTAATATTCAATTGCGCGATGCCGTGAATGAATCTTTGTATCCAAATGATGCCAAAATCACCGTTTTCGGCAAAGACAAAAACAAAATTGTGTCCCTCACAGGTGAAACCACGCTGCCCTTAGTGGATGGCGTGATTCAGGCAGGCATCTCCCCTGAAAACAGTCCAACTTTATCCAAACCGCTTGAATTCGGTATTTTGATTCAAGCAGATGGCTACATGGATGCTTACAAAACGTTTAGCACCAACAATGTGAGTGACCCACTTATTGAAGTCATCAAACTGTTTCGTACCCAAGAGTTGCCAGAATCCGTACAACGGGTGAGCCAACAAGCAGGTTTAGATGCTCAAGGGATGGTCGGTAATGATGTGACTATCCATTCGCCTGATGCCAATGCGGTTTCGGTGACGCTTCAGCAAGGTACGCAATTTTATGATGACAAGCATAATCTATTGGTAGGCAGTGCTGTAAAAATCAATTTGGTTCGGTTCAATGCAACCAAAGCGGTTGGTGTAGAAGGATTTCCGGGCGGCACCCGTTATTTGAATGCAACGGATAAACAAGGTAAAAACTTAGGCAATGGTATCTTTACGCCATTTGGTTTTTACGATATCAGCATGACGGTCAATGATAAAGCGGTTAAAACGCTTTCTCAACCGTTGAATGTATCGGTAGTGATTCCGATTGAAATCAAAAGGGTGGTGAATAGCCTTGATGAATCGCCAAATGCAACCCGTGTAGGCGATAAATTGGCGGTTTGGAGTTTGAACCGCACTACACAACAATGGGTTTTTGAAAACATGTCTGTCGTATCCGTTTCACCGCAAGGGCTGCGCGTCCGATATGCGCAAAGTGAATTATCTACTTGGGCGGTGGCAGACCCATCGAGCAGAGAATTGTATAATTGGTTGTCAGACGGCGCACAAGGTGTTGCCCCAGTTTCGGCTTATCCTTCCAGTATCACGGTTCAATCGAATTTGCCTGTGATTTCAGAGGAAAATCGGGGTGAACGCTTTTACGTCAAAGTAAGTCATGCACACAATCCATGGATGAGTTTGGGTTCGCTATACAGCGATTTAGCTCCCAATTCGACGCTTGAATTGTCTTCTATGTTGAGTGGTGCAAAACACCCCGTTTCATTGGAAGTCCTTCGCGGCGAAGAGACCGACCTTTTACATCGGACAGGAATGCTTTTACCGTACAATCGCCCAACTTTAAATTTAGTGGATCGTGTGAAACGCGCACCACAAGCAAATGTTGGCGATTTGATTAATTTCCAATTTGATGTAACCTTTAGTTGCGGTGCGCCTCGGGCGAGAACCGTAAAACCGAATGCAGTCATCTCTTACAGAATCGTAGGCAATCCGAATGCGCCCTTCCTTACGTTGGGTTCATTAGTGCTTGGGAAATTGAATACAAGTATTTTAAGACGTGGTATTCCTTACCAATTTAAAGTAACTGCAAGTCCATTATCCGCAACAACCACTGATTTATCTGTATCTCAATTGATTATTCCTATAACCAATACAAGTGTTAGTTATAAATTCGTCAATACAAGATGGGGATTAAGCCAAATCGTGACTGCTACTTATAATGGTGCACCGCGAGGTGGTAGAGAATTTTATAAGTTGGCACCTACATTTATTGCACCTGGTTACTTGTGTGGTAAATGGAATCGGTATTTTTAAGCGAAACCTTTGATACAAAAATAGAGTTGGGTTGATAGATGTACGGATTTCACGGATTTTAACGGGATTTTAACGGATGATTGAATTGCAAATCCGTAAAAATCTTGTGAAAATTCGTGAAATCCATACATCCATCAACCCAATTCTATTTTTCAGCCCATCCTCTCAAAAAAAAGCCCCTCCATGCATACGCACAGAGAGGCATCCCAAAAACCGATTTAAAGCATATTTCTTTATTATTCGATGATAATCATCTTTTTGGTTGCAGTGTTATTGCCGCTATCTAAACGATAGAACAACACACCATTTGCATTCACATCCGTTTTGCTGATGTTGATTGCGTTGTAACCTGATGTATAATTACCTTCTTTCACACTCAATATTTTACCCGTTGCATCGTAAACCGTCAAGGTAGCGTTTGCTGCTTCTGGCAAGCTAAATCCAATTTTCGTTGTTCCGTCAAATGGATTCGGCTCGTTTTGATACAATGTAAACTCATTTCCAGTCACTTTACCATTGTTGAATTGCAAATTAACACTGAATGATTCACCTGTTGCGTTATAACCTTCTGCATACGTCAAGTTAGAACCAACCGTTAATACTTCACTCAATTTGCCATTTTGTTTAGCGCGGAATGTCAATGTTAAAACATCTGTTTCTGCTATTGCCTTGCCATTCCAACTGGTTGTTACAGCATTGTCAAACAAACCGAAGTTACCTTCACCCATGTTAGGCAATTGTCCTGTTACACTAATTTGGTCAACATAACCTTTTGCAAAATTAAAAGTTCCTTGCATACCAATTACATTAAATTCGGTCGCGCTCAATTTCACCGTGTACGTTTTACCTGCAACTAAATTCAAATCATCTGTTTTCAAAGTCAAGGTGCCTGCTGCACCGCGAATGCCCAGCCCTTCTAAGCCATTTGCGGTTGCACTACTATTCAAGTCACCTACTTTGATCCCTACAAAACTTGCTGCATTGGTTCGTGTTGCATTCGTAGCATTCACCACTTCTGGGAAATCTTCACCAAGTGGATTCTCTCTGTTACGGAATGTGTAGTCACCATTTACAAATCTCCAAGATGGAATATTATTCGGCAATGTAGTTGAAATGTGCAAAATCAAACGCCGCAAACTAATCATATCGGCTGTATTGATGTCTCTGTCACCGTTAACATCTGCTGCAATGATTTTATAAGGCGTGTTCAATGTTTCTGACCCCAAAATATGGCGGCTTACTAATGCAATATCATAAGTCGTTACACCATTTAAAGGATTGTCTGTACGCTCACCACGAACTGCATAATTTTGACCCATTGTCAAACCACCAATTGTAAATGCACCGTCTGCACGCGTTGTAAAGGCACCCATAACCGTACCATTCAAAGACGCTTTTACCGCTACATTTTCAATGTTTGAACGAAGTTCCGTTTTAACACCACCACTTACCGTAGCTCTATCCGTCGCGCCGCCGCCGCAAGCACCCATATTGTTTTGCAAAGTCACCGTTGCTAAACAGAAATCAGCATTACCTGCGTTATCTTGCGTCCAAACTTCTACTTGTGCGGTATGGTCTGCTGTTGCATTGTAATCATCACAAGTAAACGTTACAGCCGTCGTTGTTGAAGGATAGCCTGTACCTGTACCCGCTTTTCGAACCCTTACTTTTCGTTCCAATGTAGAACGGTCTGTACAGTTATCAGAAACCGAAACAAATAACTCACGTGCCCAAATCTCAATCGAACCACCTGCTCCTGGCGTACCATTCAAAGGCATGATTTCTGCATTCACCACTGCACAAACCACTGAAGGTTTTTTGCAATCACGGAATTGAAGTAAATATTCATCATGTGCAGCATTACCACATTTGTCTTCTGCCGTCCATTTCACGATGTAGATAGAATCGTAAGGCAAACTTTCTACTAAAATTCTGGCTGTTGTACCGCGATATAAAATCGTTGTAGGTGCATTTTGTTTAGCAATCGTCCAACTGTACGTCAAACCTTCGGTACTCACGCCACCTTGACATGCATCTGTTGCTTGCAAAGTCACATCATAACGCGCAGCACAGTTGCTTGCTGAACCATAATCACACGTTTCCAACGCATCAGGAATCGCTACAACCACAGGTGCAACATTATCCACCAATTTAATCACTTGTGTAAACGCAATCACACCATCTGCAAAAGTCCAAAAATCTTTATGCGTATTTGCAAAATTGGTATTGAATGTATTGGCAGCATAGATTTTTGCAATATCCAAACTCGCAACATTTCCACTGAAATTGAATGTATCTGCATCTCTAAATTTGCGCTCTCTGATTTGGTCTCCGATACGGCTTGTTTGACCTGTAGCAGTACCCACATGTAAATTTTCCCAAGCTGGAGCATTACCATTCACTGCATTATTCCATGCAAAACCAGTACGGTGTTTGTCACCCGCAACAGGTCTGCCATAACTATTGACATTATCATTATTATTGTTTGGGCTGTAACGGCACCAATCAATCACACGGTATTTACGGAAGATTTTGTAGCAAGAACCATCTGTTGTTGCATCCGCAACTCTATCCGATACCTCTACTGCAAGCACACCACAACCATTGTTTTCAAGGTGTCCATCTGCTGTAATTGGGTTCGTCAACATCGCATTTTTAGCTGCATCTGCGGTTGCAACTTCGCCGAAGCAGTTTGCAACGATGTCATCTGGAAAGTCAACCGTGAAATCAGAAATGGATTTAACGGTAATCACTTGGCGACAAGTACCCGAATTGGTATTACCAAATTTATCCGTTACCGTCCAGTTCCGAGTAATGGTACCTTGACGGCAGTTATTCAAATTGAAATCAGCTGTTAATTCTTCAATCGTCGCATCACAGTTATCGTAATAAGCAGGTGTACCATATTGTGCTGTATTCCAAAGGTTTGCATATTTATTGCAATTAATCGTTACATTTGCAGGTGCAACACAAGTTGGACGAATTTTATCCTCCACCAACACTTGTACCATACAATCATTGTAATTACCAAATTCGTCACAAACACGCATCACAACACCAATGGTTCTTGCACGAGCATTGTTATTCAATGAGTTGTAAGTTGACCAAGCATCATAGCAATTGAAATCTACAAATTTTCGGTAACATTCATCTGTATTTTCAACTTGTTCCGTACCGTCTGCGCTTACGTTGGTCATTCTGCGAATCAAATAGGTTAAATTTCTTTGATTCGTACAGTTATCAACACTTGCACGATTTAAGTTTTCAGCTTGCAAACGCACTTTTCCATCCGTTCCCAAAGCCAATTGTAAATATTCAATACAAATCGGTTGTGGTTTCGCATTATCAATAACCGTAATTTCAAATTTTTGAACCGCTTTCGCATAACCACAGCCATCTGTTACAGTGAACGTAACAGGATATGGGATTGGTGCAAATGGGAACGTACCCGTAAATTTATACTCCGTTTCGCCCGTGGACGCATCATAACGAGGATAACCTGATGCAACCGTTAAACGGGTATCGCTTGAAATCATAGACACCCGTGCGCCAGGTGAAACACAACTAATATCGGTTGCTTTCAACGTAATCACGACATTGCCACCACAAGTATTGGCATCACCCAAAGCCGTTATAGCATGTGGCGCACCTGGTGTCAAAGAACGAATATCGCCTGTAACGCCATTTCTGCCAAACTCTACTAAATAATCATTGAATGTTTTCGTTACTTCGGTTGCTGCAACATCTTGTTTGAAAACGGCTGCAGGATTGAGTCTTCTGCTATCGCCCGTTCCGATACTATCGGTAATGATATTGCCATTCACATCTCTTGTGCACAAATAAGAACGAGTTGTAATATAATCCGTGTAATAAGCACTCACGGTTGGCGGAGTCAAATCCAAATATTTGATAACTTGCTCATTCAAATTAAGGGTCGCGCCTACTGCTGCCCCCCGACAAACGTTTACATTCGTGCCGCACCAATCCAAAACGCGCCATTGACGCAATTTTTTGAAGCTGCCTGAACACAAATTTAACTCTTGGTCATTGTAACTAACCGTGATACCACAAGTACTATTATCAGGTTTCAAATGAATGGTATCATAAGTTGCCAATAACGCCCGTGCAGCCGTTGTATCTGCTGGACAAACAGCTCCTGCAACACCTGTTTTAGAAACAAACAAGATTGGATACGCAGACCAAGCACGTGACGCTGCGCGGGCAGCTAACGCCTCTGGTGAAAAATCGGAAACATTGGTATGACAACTAATAGTTGTTTCAAACGGCGGCATAATCGTCATGGTATTATCCAACCGTTTCACGCCGATATATTGAACACATTCTTCAAAATTGCCATAAATATCCGTTACTTTAAACGTTCTTTTGATAACTTTGATAACACTTGCATTGGCTGTAATCACGACTGGCACGGCACCTAAGGTTGCCAATTCAGTAGCCGTCAAAGGTCTTACACCGAGTGGATCCGTACAGTTGCGATCTACGGTTACATCTGTATAAGTAATGGTTGCTGACGAACAATCTGTATAAGAACCATCAATCGGTCTTGGAGCGACAAAAGGGATGGCATTGAGATCCAATATTTTACCCGTTTTCTCTAAATTGTAGGCATCCGTCAAACAATTCACAAGAATCGGCGCAGGGCAAGCTATGACAGGTTTTGTCTTATCTTCCACAAGCACCCAGCCCCAACAAGTGAGTAATCCATCGGTTGAAGTAACACGGACTTCAAAACGACTTCCAATATCTGATTTTGAAATACCGGGGCCCGCCCAACTTCCAAAACGTTTTACTTGCACGGTACCGAAATTAGGAATAGAACCAGGAGTCAATAATTCACCATAGTTCAAATCTCTTAAACAAGCTGCACCAAGATTTGCATTCACTTCGCCAATGCAACTGTAACCTTGGGCTTGAACAGAGGTCGTTAACAAAACGGTTAGCATACCTGTGGTAATCGCCTGCCAACATTTAGAAAGACCGAATGTAAGTTTCGTCTTTGTCATGAGAAAAAATTTGTTTTTAGAAATAAAGTTCAAATAGAAAAAAGAGATTGTAAGATAGATATGTACCGTATTTTAAAACTTAAATCAAATTGTCGTCGTCATTACAATCTTGTGTAGCGGTCTAATGGGCGAATCATGTCAAACTGAGTAAAGGTTGTAGCAGTCATTCCAAGTATGTATGCGATTAGCTATCCATCGCAAAACCCAATGGTTTTGGAGTGGCAACACTTCAAAAAGCGATAGATAATTTGTTGCAAAAAAGTAGCTATTTGCTGTTGTGCAGCAACGTAATGTCAGGCAATGAACGGACAAAACCACTCATTACAATTGTATAAGTAATTGAAAATCAATAATTTATAGGTTTCGAAATGTGGATTTCGGATTTCGGAATGAATCTATGCTATGGGATAGATGCGTATCAATTTCAGATGCAGGATAAAATCCAAAATCCGAAATCTACTTTCCGCAATCGAAAAGTTCTGTTTTGATGACATCTTGATACGGGGGGATGTATGCTTAAAGATGCCTCCAAAAATCCAAACAATCATTTTAATGGGGGTGCAAATGATTGGAATATGGATGACAGACACAATTCATGAATAGAAATTGATGATGAGTAGATGTGCAATCATAAATGATTTAGACCTTTCAAAATTCATTGATAATCAATGAATTCATCATTCATCATTCATAGATGCTGTTAAGGTTTGTTTTTTAAATTGGTTCATAGATTTGTTT
>JBEEMZ010000192.1:0-9532 GCA_041192405.1 Bacteroidota bacterium
CTTGAATTATATTTGAAATTGCTCTATCCGCGCCTTATTGAAGACAAATTGTTGATTTTACTCCGACAAGGCAGGGTCGGAAAATGGTTTTCTGGGGTCGGGCAGGAGGCGATTTCAGTGGGTTGCGCGGCGGCTTTACAATCGGATGAATTCATTTTTACGATGCACCGAAATTTGGGTGTTTTCACGACCCGCGATGTCCCGTTGGAACAACTTATTTCGCAATGGCAAGGAAAAGCAGACGGTTTTACGAAAGGTCGTGACCGTTCGTTTCATTTTGGAACGATGGAACACCATATTGTTGGGATGATTTCGCATCTTGGCCCGCAATTATCTTTGGCATCGGGCGTTGCATTGGCGCATAAAATTCGGAGAGAGGGCAAAGTTGCATTAGCGTTTACGGGTGAAGGCGGCACGAGTCAAGGAGAATTCCATGAGGCATTGAATACGGCGGCGGTTTGGAATTTGCCTGTGATTTTCGTGATTGAGAACAATGCTTACGCACTTTCCACGCCCACACACGAGCAATATGCGTGTCGTTCGCTTGCGGATAGAGGGTTGGGTTACGGTATGAAATCGTTGAGTATTGACGGAAATAATATTTTAGAAGTTTATAATACAATTACGCAATTAGCGGCGGATATGCGCGTGATGCCACATCCTGTTTTGTTGGAATGTCGCACGTTTCGGGTACGCGGGCATGAGGAAGCGTCTGGCACGAAATATGTCCCTTCGGAGTTGGCGGAATCATGGGGAGCAAAAGATCCTTTGAATACGTATGAGCAATTTTTATTAAATGAAAAGGTTTTGACGCAAACACTTATTGAGCAATTTAAATCTTCTATTCGATTGAAAATCAATGAAATAGTTGAAAAAGTTTGGGGAAAACCTGTGGTTGAATCTTCGATTTCAAAGGAGATAGCAGACGTTTATGCGCCTTATGAATTTAGTGAAATCATCCTAGAACCCGACGCGCCAAAGACGAATCGGCGTTTTATAGATGCAGTTTCGGACGGGTTGCGGCAGGGTTTGGAGCGACATCCAGAGTTGATTTTGATGGGTCAAGATATTGCAGAATACGGCGGCGTGTTCAAAATAACGGAAGGTTTAGTGCGGACTTTTGGTCGAGAGCGCGTTCGCAATACGCCACTTTGCGAAAGTGCGATTGTTGGAATTGGTTTAGGATTAAGTTTGAAAGGCATGAAAGCGATGGTTGAAATGCAATTTGCCGATTTTGTGACATGTGGTTTTAACCAAATTGTAAATAATTTAGCAAAATTGCACTATCGTTGGGGGCAAAATGCGGATGTTGTGATTCGGATGCCGACGGGCGGTGGCGTTGGTGCGGGACCGTTTCATTCGCAAACCAATGAAGCATGGTTTACGCATACGCCTGGTTTGAAAATTGTCTATCCTTCCAATCCGTATGATGCCAAAGGTTTGTTGCTTTCGGCATTGGATGACCCAAATCCGATTTTGTTTTTTGAACATAAGATGTTATATCGTTCGGTTTCAGCAGAAATTCCAGACGATTATTACACCGTGCCAATCGGCAAAGCTGCCATTACACGGGAAGGCAATGATATGAGTATTTTAACTTATGGGGCAGGCGTGCATTGGGCAATAAAAACCGTAGAAAATTTGGGAATTGATGCGGAAATTGTAGATTTGCGTTCGCTTTTGCCATTAGACTACGAAATGATTCAAAAAACGGTGCAAAAAACAAATAAAGTTTTGATTTTGCATGAAGATACGTTGTTCGGAGGCATTGGTGGCGAACTTTCGGCATGGATTTCCGAGCATTTGTTTGAATATTTGGATGCGCCGATATTGCGGGTTGCGTCGTTGGATACGCCTGTGCCATTTGCGGCGAATTTGGAAAAAATATTTTTACCCGAAGCGCGATTGAAAGAAGCGATTGAAAAATTAATGCGTTACTAATCGTTTTTGCCACAAATTACCCGAATTTGCACGAATTTTTAGTATTAAATAATTTGTGTAAATTCATGTAATTCGTGACAAAAAACATTTTTTAAATTATTACTTTAACTTATTTTTAAATTTATAACAAGATGAATCTCAAAGAATTCACAGCTATTTCAGGTTTACCTGGCATCTACAAATTGTTAACAGTACGCGGTGATGGCATTATCGTCGAAGATTACGATACGAAACAACGTCAATTTGTTGCCACACGCAAACATCAATATTCGCCTTTGCAAACGATTTCTGTTTATACGAGTGACAATTCGAGTGCGCCATTAAACATATTATTTGAAAGTATGTTTAAACAATTGGAAACCAATCCAATACCGTCCGAAAAGGCAGATTCTAAGACTTTGCGCACGTATTTCACGGCGGTCATGCCGAATCACGATCCAGAGCGCGTTCACATCAGCGACATTAAAAAGGCGTTGAAATGGTTTCATTTTTTGAATAATCGAACTCTTTTGTCGCTTGACCTGCCAAAAGAAGAGGCACCTATTATAGATGCGCTTCCAGCGACTGAAAAAGCAACGGAAGCTATCGCAAGTATTTGATAATCATTCGATTGTCGGATTTCGGATGATGAATTTCAGAATTTTGTTCCAATTCTAAAAATCCGAAATCCACATTCCGAAATGCCACAACTTTTTTTAGCTTTTTATTAACAAAATTTGTATGAAAAAAAAGTTGCTACAAAATTTTTTCACGTCACAAATACAAAGAAAGTTGATTTTAATGAAATGTTTTTTAACAAAACCTTATAACAGATCATCATACTAAAAACCCAATCTGAATGGTTATATCCGTACAAAAAATTATAAAATATGAATGTGAAAAAGTTAGTTTTTGCCTTGAGTATATGTTTTTGCACCCTTTCCGAATCTTCTAAAGCGTTTCCTACCCCTGTTTTGGATACATTGCCGCGCGTTTTTTTGCTTGGCGTGTATGATGGAGGCGATTTTGAACAGTTGAAGGAACAGTATAATATGAGTTTGGTACAAGCATGCCGTTCCGATATGGAAGCAGCTTATTACAGTTGGATCCACATGCTCAAACATTTGGAAAGTTATTCCAAAACTCAAAATTTTGATTTGGATGGTGTGAAAATGTGGTTGTATGTGTTTTGGAACAAAGATGGTTCGATACAACATTTAGCATTTTACCTCAAACAAAATTCTCGAAATGTGGATAAAGCAGCCGTTACAACGTTTTTAGAAGGTTTTTGTAGTTACTATAAATCACCAATTAAAGCTGAAAAGAATTTTTCTAATTACAGTTCTGCAAATTTTCCTGTGATGATTGAGAAAGAAAAGGATAAAGAGAAGGAAAAAGAGCCGATAAAAAAAGATTAATTCACCCAAAAAAAGAATCAAAGCAAAATAAATTGTTTTGATTCTTTTTTTTTAAACACACGTTTTAATCACTTATAACCTTTTATTTTTAAACAAAAAGTATAAAAATGAACATCGCTTTTTTGAAAAAATCCTTGTTTTTACCTATAATTTGTATTTTACTTGCGATAAGTTGCAATCATGTAACGCAACAACCTTCCATAGAATTGAGTTGGAATATGCTCCAAAAAACTCAATTTATCAAAAAAACGATGACGGGCAGCCCAAATCCAGTTGATTATCCGCTTTTTCCGACCGAAATGAAGGCTTTAGAAGGGCAACTCGTGCGCATGACAGGCTATGTGATACCGATTGAGGAGACAGGTGATGATGCGGTTTTGGTATTATCGGCAGTTCCATATAGCAGTTGCTTTTTTTGTGGTGGCGCGGGCCCTGAGACGATTATGGACATTCGATTAAAAACAAAAACAACAAAAAGATTTAAAAAAGATGAGACTTTGACGTTTCGCGGCAAATTAAAATTGAATGATTCAGATTTGATGTTTTTTAATTATATCTTAGAAGATGCAGAACAATTGTCGAATTAGGAATGAAGGAAATTTAAGGAATCAAGGACAAAATGTTCAACTTTTTTTCCTTGATTCCTTAAATTTCCTTCATTCCTAACTCAAATCCTTCCAAACGGTTTCACAAAATTGTTGCGTCAGGGTTTCCACAAAATAACTGCCCGCAGCAGGGTCAATCACATGCGTAAAACCAGATTCTGCTTGCAACAAATGTTGTACATTTCGAGCAATTCGGCGATTAAAATCGCTACTATCCCCACTCATCGCGTCCGAAAACGCATCTGAAGGCGTAACGGTTAAGACATTGACACCACCAATTGCCGCCGCCATTGCTTGCGTTGCCGCTTGAATTTTCGGCGTATGTGGATTGGTTCCATTCGGCACATTATGCGTGTCTGCAACGATAAATGGCAATGTTGGTTCACCGCCATAAGCACCTAAAACATTGCCCCACAGTATTTTAAGCGTTCTAATTTTTGCTATATCAACAAAAAAATGCGTTCCAATGGTCACGGAAAACTGCATTATATTTGCCAATTTTGCAATATCAACACCGCGCTCTTCGATTTTATCCAAATAATCTATCGCTGATTTCAAAAGAGCCGTCAATGATTTGGCAGTATCTTCTTGATACGCTTCTTGAACTGTAATCACTTTGAATTGAGGTAAATTTTCAGTTGCCCAAATCACTAATTCTGTTGCAATTTTAATATCTCGCCGACCGTCGGCAAACGGGTCATAATGTACTGAACCGCGTATTTCAGCAGAATTTTTGCCTGTTTTTTCAATATATTGTTTTAAGTTTTTTAGAAAAGGTAATGGATTTTGATTCCGTGTTTTTTCCAAAAACGCTGTTTGAATATAATCCAATTCAATATCATGTAACAAAATTGCTAAATCTGTTGCTTTGGGAAACACACTCATTTCAAAACACAATGCAGATGCACCACCAGCTAATGCTTTCAAAGACAATGAGTTAGCTTTTTTGAAATCTTCTTTTACAAGAATGTTTTCATTAATGTCCCAATGATTTGTTTCGCGCCCGTGCGCCAACGGAGCAATATTTTTAACCAAATCACTTTTAGAAAGGAATGGCGAAAGTTGTAAATCACCGACTTTATAAAACAAATCGTTGATAGATTTGCCTTTCAAATCTTTAATAATTTTAGCCAACCAATCGGCTTTACTTGCGGGCGGGAATTCGGAAAAAAGGTGCATTGGATACATTAATTTTAAGATATGATAAATGAAATTCGGAACAAATATAGAAAACTATATGTGTTCCGACGCATAAAAACATAAAAAAATTTAAAAAACTTTTTAAAAAATACATTTAATTGATAATCAATATTCTACGTATAATATGTTGGTATATGTTTTAAAAAACGATGTTTCCTAAATCTCTATGTGTTAAAACAATCAACCATATTTTGTTTAAAATTATATCAAAATAAGTCCTATCATTTAAAAATAAATGTTTTATAAACCCTTGACAAGCTAACTAATACGGTGTACATTGCACCCAAAACAAGCCTATATCAACCACTATGAAAAAACGATTCGCTTTTTTTGAATGTTTTTGGGAAGATTTATTATCCATTTTTTATCCGCGCCTGTGTTTGGGCTGCGATGCGCCATTAGTTCGAGTTGAAAAGTATATTTGTTTGCATTGTCAAGCAGATTTGCCAGAAACAGGTTTTCATAAAATGCCTGATAACAATTCATTTACAGAGCGTTTTATAGGACGCACTCCAATAAAAGCGGCAGCAGCTTGCTATTGGTTCACGCGTAGGAGCCGCGTTCAACAGATCATTCACCATATAAAATATTACAACAAGCCAGAAGCAGCAACAGAAATTGGGCGACTGTATGGTTATTCATTAAGTCGTGCGCCTCCATTTGCGGAAGCAGATTGTTTAATTCCAGTGCCGATGCATCCGAAAAAACAGCATTTGCGGGGTTATAATCAAGCAGAAGTATTTGCACAAGGTTTATCAGAGTCCATGCAAATACCATTGATTATCAATAACTTATGTAAAACAAAAATGACAGATTCACAAACGAAAATGTCCCGTCAAAAGCGTTTGGAAAATACCGAAGGCGTTTTCGCTTTGCGGCATCCAATGGCTTTGCACGGGAAAAAAATCATTTTAGCAGATGACGTGATGACTTCGGGTGCTACATTAGAGGCGTGTTGTCAAGCGATTTGGGACGAGTTGCCTGATGCTGAAATTCAATTAGTTACGATTGCATTTGCAGGAAGTAACTAAGTGATTTGAACAAAAATTGTTTTTAAATTTAGATTACAAACAACATATATTGTTTATAATCTAAATTTAAAAATAATTTGTATTAATTACGACGTTGTTCCCAAGCCCAAGCTGTTTGCATGATTACTTCCACAGCACGGGTAGGCGACCAACCTAATTTCCGTTTAGCGCGGTCATTATTGGCGTAAATTGCAACAACATCACCTGGTCGGCGTTGTCCGATGCGGTAATTTAATTTTTTGCCTGTTGTTTTTTCAAATGCGTGAACGGCTTCTAAAACACTAACACCTTCTCCAATACCAAGATTGAATAATTCGTTATTGGATGAATTTTTATGATGTATAACGTATTGTAATGCTTTGGTATGTGCGTTAGCCAAGTCCATTACATGAATATAATCTCGAATGCAACTGCCATCTCGAGTCGGATAATCATTGCCAAAAACGACGGTTTCAGCACGTTTGCCAATAGCCGTTTCGGTGATGACAGGTACTAAATTGTTCGCAACATTGCGTGAAGATTCGCCGATTAATGCCGACTCATGCGCACCCGCAGGGTTGAAATAGCGCAAACTGACGCAATTGCACCAATGATGTACAAGTGAAAAATCTGCAATCATGTCTTCGCCCATTTGTTTGGTGCGAGCATACGGACTTTCTGCATTTTGACGCGGCGTTTTCTCGGTCACAGGCAAGGCGCGAGCATTGCCATACACGGAGCAAGACGACGAAAATATAAAATTTTTGATTTTGAACGTTTCAATACATTCTAAAATGTTCAAAAGGCTCAACAAATTGTTTTTATAATATCGTAAAGGCTGTTCTACAGATTCGCCAACAGATTTAAGGGCTGCGAAATGAATAATGCCTGTTAAATCAGGATGTTCTTTGAAAATTTTTTGGGTTGCACTTAAATCACATAAATCTGTATTGTAATTTGTAATAGATTGACCTGTAATTTTTTGGATACCCTCTAAAACCGAAGCATCGGAATTCGTGAAATTATCAACGGAGATGACTTCAAAGCCATTGTCTATTAAATCCACAATCGTGTGACTGCCAATGTAGCCGCAACCGCCTGTAACTAAAACTTTTTTTTTCATTAGAATAATATAATTGTTAAAACAAGTTTAGGGTTAGTTCTTTGAAAAAGAATTGTCGTGCAAATATATATAAAATGAATCAATCCAAAGTCACAAATGAAAATCCCCAAAAACCTTTTTGCACAGGCAATTCTACATGGGTGCCTGCTGCCATTTCTTGTGGGAATAGTCTGCCATTGCTGCGCACGCGTTGCGATTCATTGTTTAATAAGAAGGTTGTGTAAACAAAATCGGCTCCACCATCGGGTGTAGAAGCAGCGCGTTCATGTCTGCCTACACCGAAACGATTGGTTTTCAACGCTTTTTGATTTAAAAATTGTACAGATAACTTATTTTTTTCGCCTGACGCAAAGGCGTGATTGCTAAAACTTGCTATCGGCGGCATCGCAAGGGCTAATCCAACGATACAGATTAAAAACCATTGTGTTTTTTCTAAACTATCGGTTGCATTTTTTGCCTGCCTCCAACCAAGAATTGCGCCAAGTGCCGCGCCAATGCCTAACGCTCGAAACAATAAGTAATTGATTTCAAACGTGTTAGTAAAGTAAGGGACTTCTTTTACATACAAAAAGATCGTTCCGAAAATGAGGATAACGATACTAATTCCTTTTATCATCTAAGCAAATTTTTTAATGAAACAATGATTTTACATTCAATTTGATGCAATTCTACATATATAATTGGACAACGACAAAAATTTCCTGCATATTTGCAAACTCATTTCGGAAAAGAATTTTCACGCTGAACCGAAAATAGAGAAAACTGATTTTATTTTATTTATTTTGAATGATACCAAATAAAATTAGGTATTCAAATAAAATATTGGTTCACCAACTCTAATATTATGCTTTTAACGATTGCGACGACGCATACGCCCGCTACGGATATCGGTTTTTTGCTCCACAAACATCCCGATAAAGTACAATCTTTCGAGATTACAGGCGGAAAAGCGCACGTTTTTTATCCTGAAGCCACTTTGGAACGTTGTTCAGTGGCACTTTTGTTAGAAATTGATGCAATTAACTTGGTTCGGCAACTCAAAACGCCGAATAGTAGTGTTTCGTTGCAACATTACGTGAATGACCGTCCGTATGTTGCTTCTTCGTTTATGAGTCACGCGATTAGTGCGGTATTTTCGTCCGCGATGAACGGGCGTTGCGAAACGCGCCCTGAACTTGTTGACCAAAAAATGCCTTTGGATGTTACGATTGCGGTGGTGAAGGTCAAAGGCGGAGAAGGTTTATTACGACTTGTTTTTGAACCTTTGGGTTATGAAGTGGTGGTTGAAAATCATCCTTTGGATGCTGTGTTTACGGATTGGGGCAATAGCTCTTATTTCACGATTCACTTGCGTAATACATTGACTCTCAAAGAGTTATTGTCACATCTTTTTGTATTATTGCCTGTTTTTGATAGTGAAAAACATTACTACATCAGCAAACACGAGGTTGAAAAACTATTGGCAAAAGGGGGGGATTGGCTGCCTGTGCACCCGAATAAACCAATTATTGTTCGGCGTTATTTGCGGAATATTGGTGATTTAACTAAATTGGCAATGTCGCAATTGACCGAAACCATTGAAAATGAAGCAGACGACGAGGACGACGTGGCGGAATCTGCGCCGATTGCAGAAGTCAAAAAGCGCAAAAATCATTTGCATTATCAGCGTTTAGAATCGGCTGCGGCGGTTTTGGTCAAAAGCGGGGCTCAATCGGTGATAGATTTGGGTTGCGGCGAGGGGCGTTTGATGCAAATTTTGAAAAAAATTGGTCAATTTAACCAAATTGTGGGCATGGATGTCTCCATGACGGAACTTCATAAAGCAAAAGACCGCCTTCATTTCGACCGAATGTCACCGCGTGAGTTGGAAAGATTGCGTTTGATGCAAGGTTCCTTGACGTTTCGGGACAAGCGATTGGCTGGTTTTGATGCGGCGGCGTTGATTGAAGTCATTGAACATTTGGATTTGGAACGATTATCTTCGTTGGAACGCAATGTTTTTGAGTTTGCAAAACCGAAAACGGTTGTGGTCACCACCCCAAATTCAGAATACAATGTCAAATATGAAACGATGACAGCAGGTGCTTTTCGGCATGATGACCATCGTTTTGAATGGACGCGAGCCGAATTTGCCGCTTGGACGCAGAAAATATGTAACCAATTTGGTTATACCGTTGAAATACAAGGTGTTGGGGATTTGGATGAAAATGTTGGCACACCTTCTCAAATGGCTATTTTTAAAATATCGAATTCTAT
>JBEEMZ010000193.1:0-9520 GCA_041192405.1 Bacteroidota bacterium
TCAAGATTAAATCTTTCATGCTTTTTTTAAATAAATGAATGAATGTTAATATTTTCATTTTATGAATGAAAATAAAGAGATGCAATATTAAACGGTTGCATCTCTTTTATTTTACATATTATAAATAAACATCATAATTTTACATATTACAATCACAATGTTCGATGCAATCAATCAATTTAGTAACATCTTTCTCCTTCAATGAATAAAATACACTTTGACCTTCTTTTTCAGACTTCAAAATGCCTTTTAATTTCATCGTGATTAAATGATGTGAAAGCAACGATTGTTCACATTGCAAAATTTCACCGATTTCGTTAACACTCATACGAGTGTTTATGTTTAGCAAATCCACGATTGCTAAACGCGTCGGATGCGCCACCGTTTTTAGAATAAACGCCGCTTTTTCCAACTTTGTCTTGTTATATTTGTACGTTACGGGTGTAACAGGTTGTGTAACCGGCATTGTCTTTTTTTGAATTGTGACGCATTAATTTACAAAAGTAAGGCAAATTTACAATTGAATTTTCATAAAAACAACTTTAAAAACAGTCTATTCATTAAAAGGTTTTGAATTTTTAAATAAAAAATGCCGTTTGCACAAAGTATCTTTTTAGGATTCAGCATTTTATACTTAGTAACATACGAATTACGGCATAAATTGAAATAAAATTTGGCATTTTTTGCATTAAAATTTGAAATTTCAATTAAATGCTATCTTCAAAATTAAACACCCAAAATGACAAAATTTTATTTGCCCAATTTCAAATTAACATATTTAAAATTTAATTATTTGATTTTAAGAGAAAAACGTTTAGATTTGAGTCTTATTTCAACACAAACAAACATCTGATGAAAAAAAATATTTTATTAGTCTTCATGATGCTTTTGAGCATTCATTTCAACAGTTACGGACAATGCTTTATCACCGCTTTTGGCGAATTGGGGGCGTTGCAGAAAACAACAAGTTCGATCGCCTTAGATAAGTGGTTAAATGGCATTATTCGGGATGTTCAACAAGAATTTTACACTTTTCCTGCATTTTACATATATGATGATGGCATGAATGTCAATGCGTATGCAGATTGGAGCGACAAAGGGCGTGGGAAAGTGGCGTTTGGACGAAATTTACTAAAAAATAAAAAATGCCTGTGATAAATAGCACAGGCATTCATGAAAACGAATTTTACAATTCTTTAACCAAAACTTACATTAAATATGTAAACAATTTTGGTGCCAAATATAATGAGAAGTTGTAATTTTGAAAATAAAACTCCAAATCCATGATAATTAGAGTTTTATTTTTGAAAAGAAAGTCATAATTGTAAAAAAAATATAAATAAATCTAAAATTAGGCATAATTTTGTAACAATAAAGTAGTAGTCTTAAATCAAATCTTCTTATTTCATATTCATTAAACAAGCATGGATGAGTCAAATGGCAGTTAAAGGAACAAATCATTCGTTACAAAATCATTTTGCCCCCTTTCGACAAAATATTATTGGGATAAACAAGGCTTTTCAAAGTCCTTATGGGCAAAAAAATATTCTCTACGCCGATTGGACGGCAAGTGGCAGGCTTTATCACCCGATTGAGCAACAATTGATGGAACAAATTGCGCCCTTTGTTGGCAATACACATACCGAAACAAATATATGTGGCACTTCTATGACGCTCGCCTATCATCAAGCGCGGGAAATTATTAAAAAACATGTTAATGCCGCGCCCGAAGATTGTATTATCAGTTATGGTTCAGGCATGACGGGCGTTGTCAACAAATTTCAACGCATTTTGGGGTTGAAACAGCCCGAACAACAACGACAAGTGCAATTACCCGAAACACAACGACCGATTGTTTTTATTACGCACATGGAGCATCATTCTAATCAAACTTCTTGGTTAGAAACAATTTGTGATATGGAAATTATTGCTCCAAATGAAAATGGTTTGGTGGATTTAAATCATTTGTTGGAATTGTTGGAACGGTATAAAGACCGCCATACAAAAATTGCGGCAGTCACAGCTTGCTCGAATGTGACAGGGATTCAAACGCCTTATCATCAAATTGCAGCGATGTTGCATCGCGCGGGCGGTTGGTGTTTTGTAGATTTTGCCTGTTCCGCGCCGTATGTTTCTATTGATATGCATCCTAAAAACTCAGAAGAATATTTGGATGCAATCTATTTTTCCCCACATAAATTTCTTGGCGGGCCTGGTACATCGGGGATTTTGATTTTTAATCCTCGTTTATATCGCAATCGCGTACCTGATAATCCTGGCGGCGGCACTGTGAAATGGACGAATCCGTGGAAAGAACACGAATATATTGATAATATCGAAGACCGCGAAGATGGTGGAACGCCGCCTTTTTTGCAAACAATTAAAACAGCGTTGTGTATTTTGTTGAAAGAAGCTATGGGTGTTGAAAAAATGTTGCTTCGAGAGGAAGAATTACTTTCAATTGCGTTTAGTCGGCTCAAAAAAATATCAAATTTGCATATTTTGGCGGAACATATTCAACATCGCTTAGGAATTATTTCGTTTTATGTGGATGGACTGCATTATAATTTGGGTGTTCGATTGTTGAATGACAAATTTGGGATTCAGGTTCGAGGGGGCTGCTCTTGTGCGGGTACGTATGGGCATTATTTGTTACAAGTTTCAGAAAAAATGTCGCATAATATTACGGATAAGATTCATAACGGCGATTTGAGACTTAAACCAGGTTGGATTCGGTTTAGTTTGCATCCCACGACGACGGATAAAGAAGCACAGTTTGTATGCGAATCTATTGAAAGTTTGGCGAAAAACTATACAAAATGGGCGTTAGATTATCAATATGACCCTAAAACGAATGAGTTTACACATTCAAAAGCATCAAATCAGATTGAACTCCAAGTTAATGCTTGGTTTAGAGATTGTTTTAAACAAACAGCCATGAGAGCCTAAAATATGATTTTTTTTTGAAACACATAGGTATATCGTGCATATAGATTTTTTGAAACACATAGATACACAGTGCACATAAAGTGTTGATAATCAATAATCTATGTGCACGATGTACCTATGTGTTTCAAAAAATCTATGTGTTCAAAAAAATTGATTTTTCATAATTGGGAATAATACTATATTGACGCGCTGTTTCAAACAACATTTCAACTGCTTTTTTACCTTTTTTGCCCAAATCAGCCGTATAATGATTCACATATAATTGAATATGTTGTTGCATCACCTCATCCTGCATTTCTTGCGCATGCGCCCGCACATACGAAAGACTCGCATTAGGATATTTCAACGCATATTCAACACTTCGACGCATGACTTGATTCACTTTTTGTTGAATCTCAATAGAAAGTGCCCGTTTCACCACAATACCGCCCAAAGGAATAGGCAAACCTGTCTTTTTTTCCCAAAAATCACCTAAATCCAGCGTTTTAACCAAATTTTTAGTTTGATACGTGAAGCGATTTTCGTGAATAATCACTCCCGCATCTGCTGAATCGTCCAAAATAGCGGGTTCGATTTCAGAAAAAACCAATATTTTTTTTCGTTTTGCATTTGGATACGCCAACGAAAATAATAAATTAGCAGTCGTATATTGTCCTGGAATGGCAATCAATGATTCATTAACATCAGCATCTGTTAATTTTTTTTTGCCTATCAACAACGGTCCGCAACCATTCCCTAACGCGCTGCCCGCATCCAATAAAGCATATTGTCCCATCACATAACCAAAAGCATGATAGCTTAACTTACTTATATCCAATTGATTATGAAAAGCCTTTTGATTTAAAGCCTCTACATCTTCCATAAAAATTTCAAATTCCAAACCTTCTGTTTCGATTTTTCCATGAATCATAGCATCGAAAATAAAAGTATCATTTGGACAAGGCGAAAAACCTAATTTTAATTTCATATTTTTGCACGTTTTTTTAAAATCATTGCTTCGTACATGAAACGAAGCAAAAAAATATATATTTGAATGATGGATTTACAAGTGATTTACGAAGACAATCATCTTATTGCCGTCAACAAACCTGCGGGCATGTTGGTTCAAGGCGATGAGACGGGCGATACCCCCATTTCGGAACATATCAAAAAATATATCAAAGATAGATATAAGAAACCTGGTGATGTGTTTCTCGGTACGATTCACCGCATTGACCGCCCTGTGAGTGGCGCGGTCGTTTTTGCGCGGACTTCTAAGGCATTGGAACGCATGAATGCGCTTTTTTTAGAACAAAAAGTTGAAAAAACGTATTGGGCAGTCGTCGCAGAGCGCCCTAATCCATTGGAAGGCACTTTGGTTCATTTTTTGGTCAAAGATAAAGACAAAAATATTACCCGTGCTTTGGACGGGCAAAGTCGGAGGTATCCAGATGCGAAACGTTCTGAATTGTCTTATCAACTAATTTGTTCGATGGGCGACCATCATTTGTTGGAAGTACTTCCTAAAACGGGGCGTTCTCATCAAATCCGAGCGCAATTAATGCGCATTGACTGCCCCATTCGAGGCGATTTGAAATACGGTTTTCCAAAAGCCAACAAAGATTTATCCATTCATTTGCATTGCAAACAAATGAAGTTTATTCATCCTGTATTGAAAACGGCTATTTCGATTGATGCCGATCCACCTACGACCGACCCGATTTGGAGAGAGTTTGCCAAATCGCTTTTGTAATTTTTTAAAATCAATTTTTATTACTGTCATAAGGAACTTTTTCAAAAGAAAATTTGTTTCAAAATCGAACGAATAAAAATCAATGTTGCGTACTCATTGATTTTTATTCTTTTATATATAAATAATTTTATAATAAAAAATCATATAGAGGTCAATTACAATCAATTCCTAATTAAAACATGAATTATATTACAAATTATTTTGCGAATATTCCTGAACAATGGCAATGGATTATAGAGCATCCTGAAAAGTCATGGAGCATCGTTTTTAATTTAATTTTGTTAGAAACACTATTATCCGTAGATAATGCGGCAGTTATCGCGACAATGGTGATGGATTTACCTGAAAAACAACGTCCGAGAGCATTAAGATATGGTATTCTTGGTGCGTATGTTTTTAGAGGTTTGGCACTCATTTTCGCAACCCTTTTAGTAGGTGTTTGGTGGTTGAAACCATTGGGTGGCTTGTATCTTTTGTATTTAGCCATAGATTATTTTTTTAAAGCAAAAAAATCAGATGATAATTCTGACGACTCAGAAACAAATGCAACTGCAGCCATTAATGATAAGTGGTATTATAAAATGAGTAATGGCTGGTTAGGACAATTTTGGGCAACCGTAATTGCAGTGGAAGTGATGGATATGGCATTTTCGATTGATAACGTATTCGCGGCAGCAGCGTTTACTAAAAATATTGTTTTAATTTGGTTAGGTGTTTTCATTGGTATTTTGGCGATGCGATTTGTGGCGCAAGGATTTGTCAAATTATTGGAGAAATTTCCTTTTTTGGAAGGCGTTGCATTTGCAGTGATTGGTGTTTTAGGATTGAAATTGACTTTAGCAACTTTTGGACACCTCGAATTTTCTAAAAATCAAGCTTGGGTCAAATTTATGGAATCCGAACATGGCGATATGATCTTTTCGCTCATTACAGCATTAATGTTCGTCGCACCTGTGGCAAGTTCCTATTTTTTAAACTTTCCTAAACGAACAAAATGATGATGAATTTTATAATTAATTGATTATCAATGTAATATAAAATTTTCAAGCATGGTTTGTTTGGATTCAAATGGTTCAATAAATACCTCAAAGAAGCGTTGCATAATCATTTTATTGTTTTGCAACGCTTCTTTTTTTGTGTGAAAAAATGAAAATATCGTTCAAAATTGCGTCCTTTGTATTTCCTTAAATCATTCAAAAATAAAACGTATGAAAAAAAAAACTACCTTTTGGTTATTGCTAATAGCCATTTCTATGAACTCATCCTTTGCGCAACGTATTGATACTGTGACCGTTGGGAAAAATCAATTTGCGATTTCTGGTAATACGTATTCGTTTTTTCAGACAGTGGAATTTCAACCTCAGTTTTGGAATCGAAGCGTTTATATTTATCCGCGCCAAGCCTTGAAAGGCATGCCGCAAAATGCAGAAATGACGGCGTTTCGGATGTTTCGTGATGTGACTCGTGTATCAAGCGTTCCTCCTGTGCAGGGAAAATTTCCTGCAAATGCAATCGTGACGGCTAAAGTTTGGATGGCAAATACGCATTTGGAAGAATGGGGCGATACTTTAAAAAAGTGGTCTCTTATACATAATACGTTGACCCCGACGCTTGTTTTTGATGGAGACTTAAAACAATATATTGATTCTACCTCAGGATGGAAAACATTTCCTTTGTTAAACACGCCTTTTAGGTACGATTCGACTAAAAATTTGGCGATTATGGTCGAATATTATCAAGATATGGCAACCATTGGTCAAATTTTTTGGGCTTATGATTCCACAATGGTCAAAGTTGGTGCAACCGATACGACTAATTATTTTAGTAAATGGCAACTCAGATTTTGCCACAAATTGTTTTCTGGAACGGTTGCGCCAGTTGATAGTTTTACAGGAAGCAATATTCGGCATCCACATATTAAATTTTTATACAAAGCAAAACCAAATTTAATTTTTGAACATGACGCAGATAACCAATTAAAAATTTATCCAAACCCTGTTGAAGCTGTATTGACGATTGATTTAAATGGTGATTTTAATCAAAAAGTTGGATTTTATATGGTAGATATTTTGGGTAAAATCTATTTCCAAAAAGAAATTACGGTTTTGAACAATAGGTATCAAGAACAGATAGATATAAGTCATTTACCTGTGGGAACGTATTTTCTAATTGCAAATGATGGAAAAATGCGGCGGGTACGTTCATTTTCCAAATTTAATTAGGCAAAAAAGGTTTTAAAATAGATATATGTTGGTTTGACGGATATACGTTTTTTTGTCATTCTGTAGAAATCTTTTATACTTGAGGTTTTCTATAGAATGGCAGACTCCGAAGATTCTTACGGAATGACAAAAAATCCGTATTTCCATCAACCCAATTTTAACTTTTATCCTGTACTTAACAATGCGCTAAAATTGTTTTTTCAATAATATTACAACATTTAATTATTTGTTTTTCATTGATAACCAATGGTGGTGCAAATCGAATAATATTACCATGTGTCGGTTTGGCTAATAAACCATTTGCTGCGAATTTCAAACAAAGATTCCATGCAACATGACTATCTTCAGCACTATCAATCACAATCGCATTCAATAAACCCATGCCGCGAACTTCCGTTACTAAACTCGTTTTTTGTTTCAAATCATGCATTTCTGCTCGAAAAATCGTTCCCAACCGTTCTGCATTTTCCGCCAAACGCTCGTCTTGAACCACTTTTAACGCTTCCATCGCCACAGCACACGCCAAAGGATTGCCGCCATACGTCGAACCATGTTCACCTGGACGAATCGTCATCATAATTTCATCCCGACACAAAACCGCCGAAACGGGCAAAACACCACCCGACAACGCCTTCCCAAGTATCAAAATATCGGGTTTGAACCCAAATCTATCACAACAAAGCATCGTACCTGTACGTGCAATCCCTGTTTGAACTTCATCCGCAATAAACAAAACGTTGTTTTTTTGACATAATTCAAACGCTTTTGGCAAATAGTGCGCATCTGGAACTACCACGCCAGCTTCTCCTTGAATCGGTTCAACCATAAATCCAGCTACATTTGGATTTTTCAAAGCTTCTTCAAGTGCGTGAATATCGTTATACGGAATCAATTGAAAACCAGGCATATACGGTCCATAATTGCGATAACTGCTTGGGTCAGACGAGGATGAAACGGCTGCCAAGGTACGCCCCCAAAAATTGCCTGTCGCAAATAAAATCACCGCTTCATTTTTAGGAGTACCTTTAACTTCATACGCCCATTTTCGACACAATTTAATAGCCGTTTCGCCGCCTTCAACACCCGTGTTCATTGGCAAAACTTTATCATATCCAAAAAATTTAGTAATGAATTCTTCATACGGACCCAATTGATCATTGTGGAAAGCACGAGAAGTCAAAGTCAATTTTTTCGCCTGTTCCATCAACGCATTCAAAATGCGCGGATGCGAATGTCCTTGATTACAAGCAGAATACGCAGAAAGAAAATCATAATATTTTTTCCCTTCCACATCCCAAACAAAAACGCCTTCGCCGCGTGATAATACGACTGGAATCGGATGATAATTGTGCGCTCCATAGCGGTCTTCTAAATCCATCCAATGTTGAGGATTTGCAAGTACATTTTTTTGATTCATAAGTAATGATGATTAAACAACAAATTTCATAAACAATTGATGATTAATAAATTATGAATTTATAATTTAATAATTTAGCATTAATTATAAAATTTGATTTTTATTAATTGGTTTCACTATTTTAATTTAAGGTTCAAATTTTGCTCCGAATTTCACAAATTATTACTGCAAATTTGTAAAATTCGGGGCAAAATGAGGTTATCGAATCGCTTCTACAGACATAATTTCAGGTAATTTGTTGCGCACCGCCTGCTCTATCCCCGCTTTCATCGTCATCGCAGACATCGAACAACTTTGACAATTACCCATCCATCGAACGCGCAATATCATGTTTTCCGTAATCTCAACAACCTCCACATTACCGCCATCCACTTTCAAAAAAGGGCGAATATCATCCAAGGCTCTATCCGCTTTAAATAACAAACTGTTTTTATTTTCAACAACCATAAGATTGATTTTTTTATTTTTAAAAATTTAAACAAAGGTAGGTTTAAACGCGCTCTTTTTTGCAATTTTTGGCAACAGAATCGAAAAAAGATTACTTTTGCGATTTCGGAAGGTGGATTTCGGATTTCGGAAGGATTCTATTTTAAAGTTCCGAATAGAGTGTTTTGGATTTTTGCGATTCCGAAATCCACCTTCCAAAATCGCTAAAATTCGCATTCCTAAATCCCAAAATTATTCATTTTTTTATGAAAATAGGAATTATTCGAGAAGGAAAAGTACCCTCAGATAATCGAGTGGCGTTAACTCCAAGACAATGTGCGTTTTTAATGCGCAATTATGCGGTTCAAATTGTCGTCGAGCCGTCGCCAATTCGCTGCTATCCCGATGCAGAATACGTGAATGAAGGCGTTGCGGTTACGAGCAATTTGAGCGATTGCGATATGTTATTGGGTATCAAGGAAGTCCCTATTCCTCAATTGATACCCGATAAGACCTATTTTTTCTTTTCGCATACCGTCAAAAAACAGGTTTATAACCGTCAATTGTTGCAAAGCATTTTGCAAAAAAATATCAAATTGATTGATTATGAACTACTTACAGATGATCATGGTTTGCGATTGATTGCTTTTGGTCGGTATGCGGGTATGGTGGGTGCGCATAATGCCATGCTCGCTTATGGCGCACGAACAGGCGCGTATCGCATGACGCGCATGAGAGATTTACTTGATTACGCCCATGCCCGAAAAATGTATA
>JBEEMZ010000194.1:0-9464 GCA_041192405.1 Bacteroidota bacterium
GACGATTTTTAAAAAATATAACGGTCAAAAATTTCGAACCGTAGTTGTTGCTCGCTCTGCGGTTTTGTTTTACATTTGCTGGCTAGTTTTCATCACAATTCATTCAACCCTTGTTCGATTTTTTTTTAGCCTGTTGATTGACTGGCGCTTTTTTGGCGGTGCGATTCACGCTCGAACAAGTTGTGATTCGCAAGAATTTGCAAAAAAAGAATTTTACTATTCTCTTTTACTTGCCAGTCAGTTTTATTAAGATACTTATCAACCAGACCTTGTTATCTGCAAAACAGATACTGCTAGCTTAAACACAACGATTAAGCATTTAGCTTGGAATGAGATTGAAACCTTTACAGAAAAAGGTTTGCGTTTAAGTTCGGGCAAAGAGTTAGAAGCCGACCTTATCGTAACTGCTACAGGTTTACGGATGCGTTTTTTTGGGGGTATTACTTTTGAAGTAGATGGTGCGGCTATTGATTTTACGAAAAAGGTCGCTTACAAATCAGCCATGTTTGACAGCATACCCAATTTAACCATGTCGTATGGCTATACCAATGCTTCTTGGACGCTTAAATGCGACCTGACCAGCGAATTTAATACGCGGTTGCTCAAACAGATGGATGCCAAAGGCTATAAAAAATGTATGCCATTACTCAAAGATAAAGAGATGCCGCTTCAAGATTGGTTTGATTTCTCGTCGTCGTATGTGCAGCGAGTCATCAAAGACTTACCGAAGCGCGGCACCAAAGCCCCTTGGCTTACCAAACCTTGGTATTTATCGGACTACACCACCATCAAATACCGTAAATTGGAAGATGGAGTCATGACGTTTTCTTAACGAATAATTTATTGCATAATTTATTGATATTCAATTAATTATAAAAATTAATCATTCTTAATTTATTATTCATCATTAAACTCGAATCATGTCATTTATAAGTAAAATCAAACAATTAGGCTTTTGGATTTCGTTTGAAAAAAACGTTAAACCACATAAGTCTTTTCAAGAAAGTCAGCCGCCTGCCGCACCCGATTATCTCAATATAAATCATTGGGTAGCGCATCCCAAAAAAACGTCCAAAGTTCATTACACGCCCGAAGGTGTAGCGGGTTCCAATGCTTGGAAAGAGGGTAAAGTAGATTGTTTCTTCATTTATCCAACGTTGTGTTTCAGTAAATTGCATTGGAATGCGCCTTTAGACCATGTTAGCACCAATGAATTGGTTGAAGAAACCATTATGACAGGTCAAGCATCGGTCTTTAATGGGTGTTGTCGGATTTTCGCGCCGCGATACCGTCAAGCGACTTTTTATTCATTCCCTGGCATGCAAAAAGGTGGACGCGAAGCCTTAGAAATAGCGTATCAAGATATCGTACAGGCTTTTGACACCTATTTGAAGCATTATAATCATGGCAGACCGTTTTTTATTGCGGGTCATAGTCAAGGTTCGTTGCTTATCATGCGCCTGTTGGAAGAACGCATCGAAGGTACTGCACTTGCGCAACAATTAGTAGCGGCTTATCCACTTGGTTTTTGGTTTTCGGGAGACAAATTTGGTACGACGCTCCATACAATTGTACCTGCTACAAGTCCTACAAGGCTGCATTCTGTAGCGGCATGGGATACTTTTTTAGAATCGGGCGGTCCGATGCGTAAAATGGATAAAGGTGAAATCAGTTATTCTGTCAAGGGCAACTTGGAATGGAAAAAACGGACAGGACTTGTACCACTTTGTGTCAATCCGTTGAGTTGGTCAACCTACCAAACGCCGCAACCTGCGACTCAAAATAAAGGTGCAGTACATGTTCAATTTGAAGGCAATCCTCCAAGTTGGCAGGAGCATTTGACGGAGGAAAAATTAGGATTGAATTGTACAGGACTTTCTAAACCTTATGTGGCGGAGGTTTCTGCCAAAGTCGGTTTAGATAATTTCTTATACGTTTCTAAACCAAAACAGGATGCTTTCATGGCAATGTCTATGCCTGGGGGCAATATGCACGTTTATGATTTTGGCTTATTTTACATGAATTTGAGGGAAAATATTCAAACTCGTTGGGCAGTGTATCAAAAAAAATATGGTAAATAGATTAGGTCTGAATTAGGATTTTTGGGATTTGTAGGATTGAACGATGATTGATTTATATGATTTCATCCCCAAAATCCTACAAATCAATCCTCGTTCAATCCTATCAATCCCAAAAATCCTAATTCAAAAAAAGTTCTAAACGCATGAAAATAAAAAAAATAAAATCGGCTTCAAACGCCTATAAATATCCGTTGTTGATAAAAAGAATCTTGGCGGATTCCCTAAAATACGAGCCGACTCATGAAATCTTTTATAAAGATATTTTCAAAATGAATTACTACGAACTCAATGACAGGGTTCGTCAGATGGCGCATGTTTTGAAAAAATTGAACATAAAGGGCGGTCAAACCATTGGTTTTTTGGATTATGACAGTCACCGTTTTTTGGAAGGTTTTTTTGCGATTCCGATGACAGGCAATGTTTTACATACCATTAATTGGCGTTTGTCAGAAGAACAAATTTTATATACGATCAATCACGCAGAAGATTCCTTGTTGATTGTGCATGAAGATTTTTTGCCCTTGTTGAACACGATTTGGGATAAAATCACGACGATTCAAAAGATAATTGTTTGTTCGGATACAAACGTCAACGTCGGCGAGGTTTTTAACCTCGCCGACGTTAAATTCGCCGACGTTAAATTCAAGCATAAAATCGTCGGAAACTATGAAGATTTGTTAAAAAAGGAGTCGAAACAATACGATTTCCCCGATTTTGATGAAGACGCGGTTGCGACCACTTTTTACACCACTGGCACGACGGGCAATCCAAAAGGGGTGTATTTCACGCATCGGCAATTGGTTTTACACACGCTTGCCAATGCTGCGATGTATGGCGGCGCGTTGGATAAATGTTTTGCCAATTTCAATTCTTCGACGGTTTTCTTGGGATTGACACCGTTTTTTCATGTGCATGGTTGGGGATTCCCGTATTACGCGACGATGATTGGCGCACATCAAGTTTATGCAGGTCGTTTTTCCATTGAAACCTTTGTGCAATTATTCCAAAAGCATAAACCCACTTTGACAACAGGTGTCCCAAGCATTTTACAAATGTTTTTATCCAGTCCTTTGACGGCTGATTTTGATTTTTCAAAAATGAAAATGTTAATCGGTGGTTCGGCATTGTCGTCCAAATTGGCAAAACAGGCATTGGAACGCGGTATTGATATTCTTTCAGGTTATGGGATGAGCGAATCGGCACCGATGTTATGCGCGTCTTACCTTAATTCTGAAAATGCAAAAACAATGGATTTGGACACCCAAGCCAAATATCGCACGATTGCAGGGCTTCCTGCTTTTTTTGTGGAGACGAAAATCATAGATGTGCACGGAAAGGACGTGCCAAATGATGGGGAAAGTATTGGTGAAATCGTGACGCGTGCGCCGTGGTTGACACAAGGTTATTACAAAGAACCCGAACAAAGTGAAACCCTTTGGAAATCAGGTTGGATGCATACGGGTGATGTTGCAACGATTGATGCCAATGGTTTTGTCACGATTAGCGACCGTATCAAAGACGTGATTAAAACAGGCGGCGAATGGGTTTCTTCCATTGATATTGAAAGACTTATAAGTAAACATGAATCTGTATATGAAGTAGCCGTGATTGGCTTGCCCGACGACAAATGGGGCGAACGACCTTATGCGATGATTGCGTTATCCGAAGGCAGCGTCCTTTCTACCGAAACGCTGAAAACCTTTTTAGAAGATTTTATCGCATCGGGAACCATTCATAAATGGGCAATTCCTAACAAGATTTTCTTTGAAAAGGAATTGCCTAAAACATCGGTTGGAAAGGTGGATAAAAAACAAATTCGGGTAATGGTTCAAGCCAAAATCGTAGGGACAGGTCGTGACCTGTCCTCTTAAAATTCATTTACGATTTTGTTAAATTCATTTACAATTCTTTAATTATCAATGAATTATAAATTATTTTATTTAAAAAAACGTAGGGACAGGTCGTGACCTGTCCCTACGTTTTTTTAAATAAAATAATTTGGAATGGGTATGCTTCGAAAATGATTATTGGGGTCAAAAATGGAGTTTCTAAGAATAAATATATTAAAAAAATTATTATTCATCATTAAAATGAAAATATCAAAATTCAAAGATGCGGTGGTCATCATCACAGGTGCGGCATCGGGCATGGGGCAAGAAATGGCAGTTCAAGCGGCTCAACGAGGCGGTTTTGTGATTGCCACAGATGTCAATGAAAAAGGCTTGAAAGAAACCCAAGCGATGGCTCAAAAAGTGGGTTGTTCCATTACAATACAGCGTTTAGACGTTGCAAATAAGGTTGAAATCAAGGATTTTGCGGAAAAAACTTTACCGAATTTTAAAAATCGGCTCTTAATCCTCATCAATAATGCAGGCATTGGATTCACTGCGGGCAAGTTTCAAGATAATCATTTAGATGATTTTGAAAACCTTATCAATATCAATCTTTGGGGCATTAGATGCCTTAATTTGCGTTTTTTGCCTAAATAGGTGGAAACACATCAGAATAGAAAGAACGCCATAGATTTGATTTTCAATAATTTATAGATTTAAAAAATACTGTTTTATTGGCGTGTTTCAAAATTTATGTGTGTTTCCACCCAAAAATGAGCCCAACTTTTTTTGCTACCCCAATAAAAAAGCTACCGAGTGCAAAAACTCGGTAGCCACAAAATCATAAACCTTAAATTTATTTTAAACCAAATTACTCGACTAATCAAAAACAAAGACCATCTCTGCGCGCCGATTTAATTGCAAACTTGCTTTATCCTTTCCTTGCGCAATGGGTGTTTTATCACCAAGATATTCTATTTCCAAGTGTGTTGGTGATACCCCTTTTGAGATAAGATAATTTTTAGTGGCAATAGCTCTTTTCTTGGAAAGTTCAAGATTGCGCTCTTTGTTGCCACGAGCATCTGCATGCCCTATAATTTTTAATTTCCAATTTTTCTTTTGAACCAAAAGCGATGCTAAACGATTTAAATCCTTGAAAGACGGCGCACGAACAATCGATTTATCGGTATCAAAATATAGATTTCGAATAGCCAAATCTAAAATTTCTTTATCACGGTCTGTTGGAATCGGACAACCATCTTTATTCCCATCGCCAGATGTATTAGGACATTTATCATCGCTATCTGGAATGCCATCTTTATCACGGTCTCCCCCTTCGGGACAACCATTCAAGATAACAACACCTGGCGTATCAGGGCATTTATCTTGGTCATCTGGAATGCCATCTTTGTCACGGTCGCTATCGGGAGGACAACCACCCGTTTCAGGAACACCTGGCGTATCAGGGCATTTATCTTGTTCGTCAGGAATGCCATCCATATCTCGGTCATTATATGGACAACCTGCATTGGCTAAACTACCTGGTATGTCAGGGCATTTATCTATATCATCTCGAATCCCATCGCCATCTCTGTCAATAAAGGGGCAACCTTTATTACCTTTGGGACCAGGTTCATCAGGACATTTATCATCTTTATCTAAAACACCATCGCCGTCGCGGTCATCTTTCTTTTTTTCGGCTTCTTTTTCTTTCTTGGGCGGCGGCGGACAACCATTTAATTCAGGTTTTCCAGGTTCGTCAGGACATTTATCCTCCTTATCGCAAACGCCATCACCATCTTTATCAGAACACTTAATCCCAAATTTCCAACCCAAACTAACTTCATGACTTCCCGCACTTTTATTCCTCAATTGAGATGTCGTCACATCATAAGAATAAGCGAGCATCATTTTTTGATACTGAATGCCGAACATCCCTATCAAAGCATCTTCATAACGATAGGAGCCGCCTACCCAAAATTTATTATCGAAAAAAAATCTAATGGAACCCTCGTATTGCATGGGTACACCTGCCGTATATTTGACCATTACGGAAGGCTCTATATCCAATTTAGGAGTCAAATTGATTTTATAACCTGCCATACCATAATAATGACGAATCAATTGCGACGGATTAATGGTCACTGAATCGGGATTAAATAATAATTTTTTTTGAAAAAGGTGCGGTATCGAAATACCTGCAAACCATTTTTCGGCTTGTAGATACGTTCCAAGTCCTAAATCGGGAGCCCAAATCCCTTTTTGCGCCCCTTCAATCGTTAAATCATTAGGGTCTCGCACAAAAATAGGTTCTTTTAATCGAAAATTATAGGTGCCGAGTGCTAAACCAAAATGCAATCGCATTTTTTTATTTAAACGTTGAATATAGCTGGCATTAACAGTCGCTCCTACCCTATTCAAACGACCTGCTTCGTCATTCATGACATTTAAGCCCAATCCAATAGGCATTTTTTTGATTTTGCCATAAACGGCTGCTAATTCGGTTTGAGGTGCGCCTGTTACAGAAACCCACTGAGTTCGGTAAGTAAGCCTCGTATCCACATAATCCACGGTGCCAGCAATAGCAGGATTAAAACCGATACCATTAATGATATAATTGGTGTACGTAAAATATTGCTGGGCATTTAAAAAAAAAACTTTTTGTGTTAAGCAAGCGACGATGGCTAAAATAGTTTTGTGATTCATTTTTTAATAATGAATGTTGGATAGTAAATATTATCAATTAGTTGATTGGCTAAAATATTGATTAATAATGTTTTAACGAATCAATTGGTTAACAATTTTTACTACCCATCATTAAATAAGTAATGGGATTAAAAAATATAATTCGTTTTGGTGGCTTATGCTACTGAGTTATTAAAAAAAAATTCCGCAGATTTTGGTTTTTAATTTAAAAAAAGCGACATGTTTCTAATTTCATTGGTAAAATAAACTCATGTCGCTCCCATTAAACAAACTTGATTAACCCTCTTTTTTTAATATATTACATTTTGAATTGTCAAAAAAAGCGACCTATTCACGAATATGATGAGCCGTAATTACGTCGCTTCACCTAAGACAAAACAAAACTTCATTAACTACATTCGATTTGCGGATTATGGAATGTGGATTGCGGAATGATATTAAATCCGAAATCCACATTCCACATTCCGAATTAGCGGACGACTGTGACAGAACCTGTATAAACCGTGTTATTATCGTCGTTGAGCCGAATGACATAAAAATATGCGCTGACTGCAAGTGGCTCTCCTGCTTGATTGGTGCCTGCCCACTCATTAGCGTATCCTTTTTTGTAATAGACCGTGTTCCCCCAACGATTGTAAATATAAACTGCATTATTAGGAAAACTTTCAATATCTTTTACGACCCAAGTATCATTTTTACCGTCTCCATTGGGCGTAATCACATCAAAAATACCATTAGCAACCCTTTGGGACGATGAGTCGCATCTAAAACCGACTTTTAAAGTGGTATCTAAGCGGCAACCCGAAGCATCTTGTACAGTGACTTGATAGGATTGTCCGCCTCTCAAAGAATCTAATTTTACGCCCGAATCTCCTGTTTGCCAAGTAATTTGATAGGGAGTGATACCGCCTGATAACAAGAGCAATAGTGAGCCATCTCTATAATCCTTACAAGTTGCATTCGTAACAATCGCATTGATAGCCAATACTTTATCGGCTTGTTTAACAATGGTATCCATTATAAAGCGACAATTATTAACATCTGTAATCGTACACTTATAGCGTCCTGCTGCAAGATTTACGATATCTTGTGTCGTGTCACCTGTTGACCATTGAAATCTCTTAATCCCTGCGCCGCCGCTAACAATCAGACGAATCGCCCCATTTTTCGTTCCCAAACATTGAATATCCGTTATTTGAGCTTGGGCTCCGAATCCTAATCGCTGCGGGTCAATAAAAATCAAATGCGCCGCACTCTTAACACAACTATCTTTTCGAACACGCAAAGAAACCGATTTATAACCAGGTGTTAAATAGACAATTTGAGTTGGATTCGCCTGTTGCGAAAAACGAGGGGTAGCGTCTGCACCAAAATCCCACGAATAGGAGACTCCCGCCGTGCCACCCGAATACTGAAAATCATAATAAGCACCACACAAACCGCCTAATGTTTCTTGAAAATCAAAGCGTGCGCTTACAGCACAATTGGGCGGATTGTTACTTTCATCCGTATTAGGCGGCTGTTGAAAATTTTGTCGAAAAAAAGGTGCATTCGCATTGGGATGTAACGTATTACAACCTGGACATGAACCCAATGTATGACTGACTCGAAAAGGCGCATTTGGGGCTTGATTGATTACTCCTCCCCTGCTGCTCAACGTTTGTCGTTTGATTTGTTGCGCCGATGCCGAGTAAACCCATAAGTTTATTATAAAAAAAATAATTTGTTTTTGCATTATTATGGAACGAAATGACGAATGATAAACGTTATAAACAATTGATTGTTAATTAATTATCAATCATCATGACTTGAAATTTTTAAAACCTGATTGAGGGGACAATGCCCCTCAATTCGGACGCTAAAACGCTATCATGATCAATTTGAGAGTAAATATCCTGTTAATACTAATTTATCAGTGGGTATTAAGGTGATAGGCTTTTTGATTCGCTTACCACCTGTTACCACTATCAGTCGAGGTGATTGATTACCTGTTGTATAAAAATTAAAATTATCGTTCTCAATTTGCAAATCTAATCGCCCTCCTGATGTTTTACCACTTTTTAAAATCAAGGTTTTACCAAGCGGAACGGTATATTCGTAACTGGGATTTGTAAAATCTAATATCAAAGGGTTGATATACGCCTCATTTGAAAGTAAAATCCCTGTGCAGTAACAAGTTGTAATTAAGGTGTTTTCTGGAATAATCGGCATACCAGGTTCCGCATATAAAACTTTGCCATCCGATAATTCAACGGTTGTATTTACGACGCTAATGAAAAAAGTTTTACCAGTAGGCACATTAAAATTCGTTGTCACAATAACGGCTTCCCCAATAATACCCAAAGGGTATTCAATCGATGCGCCAGGTGCCCGAAAAGCATGACTCGTTAAATTAACATTAAAAGCTGCCCCACGTGGATTGCTTAATGTTAAGGTGTTACCCACTAAACTTAATGATTGTATTTCATTTGTTGGGTCTTTATCCAAATCATCCAACGCTGTATTTGCCGTTTGTGCTGTTACAGCCGACTGGGCATTGAAAGCAAAGGTTGCTCTTCGAGCACTATCTGCCAACCATGAAAACTGTGCTGTATCAGCGCGGCGTGCTTTCCATGCAAATTTAGCCGTATCAGCATAGAACGAGTAACTTGCTGTATCGCTTCGACGGGACTTCATTGCATAGGTTGCTGTATCGGCGCGGCGTGAATTGATCGCATAGGTTGCCGTATCGGCGCGGCGTGAATTGATCGCATAGGTTGCTGTATCGGCGCGGCGTGAATTCATCGCATAGGTTGCTGTATCGGCGCGGCGTGAATTCATCGCATAGGTTGCTGTATCGGCGCGG
>JBEEMZ010000195.1:0-9456 GCA_041192405.1 Bacteroidota bacterium
TGATGGTTATGGGATAGAGGGTGCCGTAGTTCACCCAATAAGGGTCATGCCTTATAAAAAAGCCATTTGATAATATTTGATAATGGTTTATGAGCTATTAACAATGATTAAATCAAAAAATATGTTTAATGATAGATCTTGTAAAAAATTTACATGATTGTGTTCAAGCCGCGAATCGGTATCAATTAAATACAGATGCGTTTGTGATTGCATCGGGCAATTTAAAGCACAAACGAATTGTTGCTATTTTTGAAACTATTGGTATTAATTTGAATGATTTTTTGATTAAAAATAAGGCTTTGAATGAGATAACGGGCATTTCTGAACGACATCATGTAGAAAAAGAGGTACTTTATAATAAAATCAACGATTTGGTAGAGAGAAGAAATACGATTGCACATGGGGGAGAAATAGATGATTTATTAGAACGTAACATTGTTAAAGATTATATTGCGTTTTTAGAAGTTTATTGCATCGCTATTTTTGAGGCACTTCAAGAAAATTATATTCAACAAGAGGCAATTCACTATTATCAAGAAATAAAAATCGTACACCATGTTTGGAAAAAATCTATTATAGGCTGTCAGGTGGAGCAGTTAATGGTAGCAAAAGATGATTTTTTGATTCTTAAAACGGGAGATGGACATTTTTGTAAACGCAAAATTATAGAATTGCAGGTTGATAATCAACCGCACTCCATTTTAAACCTTGTTGATAAAACGGATATTGCGATTCGTATAGAGCCTCCAATTACTCAAAATTGTACTTTCTTTTTAAAAAAGTCAGCACGTTAAAAGGTGCTGACTTTTGAGTGTCTAATCAATAAGCATATACCAAACACAAGGTATTTTTATTCCAAACAACACAATTACATACATCTTGTTTGGATTTTCAGGGATGTTATGACTATCTTTGTTGCAAGATTACATGAATTTTCATATAATTTTTCTGAAATATATTAATACATTGTATTTGTAAATTATTGACAAACAAACCTATGAGCCTTTTTTCCATTACTTTCTCTCCAATAAAGAGGCAAGTATGGAGCGTTGCACTCACCTTTTACGGGATTGCTGCCCTCGCACAAGGGACAGAACCGCCCATTGCCTCCGTCGTAGGAGGTCGTTTCAACGCCCCCATATCGGTTAGCCTTTCGACTCCTACTGCGGGAGCCACCATTTATTACACCTTAGACGGTTCGGATCCAACGCCGCTTGCTTCCGTGTATCGCGCTGCAATTCCTATTTCTGCCAATACGCCGCTTCGGGCAAAAGCATTTGCCACAGGTTTGACGGCATCGAAAACGGTGACGCATACTTACTTGTTTAATATGAATCATACGTTTCCCATTGTGGCATTGAGTTTTAAGAATTCAGATTTTTTTAATCCTGATACGGGTTTGTACATTCAATATAATCGCCCGATTGAGGTGAAGACCAATATTGAATTATTTGAACCTAATTCAAACTCGGCTGCTTTTTCAATGATGATTGCGGCAAGCATTCAAGGTTCGACAAGTGCGCAATTGCCACAAAAGTCATTGGATATGAAGCCAAAAACGGCTTTGGGCGGCGCGACGATTCCATATCAAGTGTTTCCAGATTTGCCTTATACGAGTTATAAACGATTTGTTTTACATAGTTCGGGGCAAGATTGGGGCGTTACACAATTTCGGGATGCGTTAGTGAGTGGTTTATTTCGGGAAACGCAGGATTTAAATGGTTTTTTGCGCAAACCTGAGACGTATGTACAAGGTTTCCGCCCTGCGGTGGTGTATTTTAATGGGCAATATTGGGGGATTCACAATATTCGGGAACGCATGACGACTCCTTATATTGAACAACATTTGGGCTGGACACCTACTCAATATGATTTGGTAGAGAACGATTTAAGTATTTTTGAGGTTAAAAATGGTGATTCTGTGGCTTGGTTTCAGTTTCGCAATGAGATAATTGGAGATATTGGCAATCCAACGCCCAATCAATATGCTTCTGATGCAAGTATTGCCGCGCTCTCTAACAAAATGGATATGCAGAATTTTATAGATTACACCATTATCAATCTGTACATGGATAATCAAGATTGGTTGACGAATAATATGCGGCGTTTCAAAATGCGCAACGCAACCGATAAATGGAAATGGCTTTGTTTTGATTTTGATTTTACGATGGGTTTATTCACGCCTGCGGGTTGGAATACGGGCGATGCAACGCAAAATACTTTATCACGGATTCGGAATTTAGGTAAAATCGCTCCATACCAAGTGCAAGGTGCAACGGAACCCATTTTGTTTGAAAAATGTTGGCAAAATCCTGGTTTTCGGCAACGGTTTATCAATCGAATGGCGGATATGATGAATGCAGCTTTTACGCCAAGCCGCGTTGTTGGGCGTGTGGATCAGTTCAAAGCGTTGTACGAACCTGAAATGAGCAAACACGCAGCGCGATGGGGCGCACCGTATTATCCCGATAGTTGGAATACGAATTTGCAAAATATGCGCAATTTTTCAAATGTAAGACCGAATCTTGTGTATAATCATTTTCTACAAGACAGCATTTTAAGAACGGAATCCGTTGATATTAATAATTTGACATTGCAAGTATCGCCTGCGAATGCGGGTACCTTGCAATTAAATACGCTGACTTTATCGGGAAATCGGTTGCCGTTTGTGGGCAACTATTTTACGCAAACGCGAATTCCATTGAAAGCGATTCCTGCGGCGGGTTATGAATTTATAGGTTGGTCAGATCCGATTTATGGCAATATAGATTCTGTCAATATTGTCCTTTTTGGTCCGTTGGCTTTAACTGCCCAGTTTAGACCTATCTGCGTAGCAGACGTAACTCGTTTAAATTCAATGACTTGTAATCCAGCATTGGTTGGAACGACGACGCTTGTTTTAAGAAATAGTCGCGGTTGTGACAGCACGATAATTACAACAACTACCTTGCAATCCCTGCCAAAACCTACGATTACGCGCACCAATAATACATTGACAACGGCGGCAGCAACGAGTTATCAATGGTTTTTGAACAATCAGAGTCTTGTCGGCGCGACCAATAATGCCTACAATGCGACCATAACAGGACAATATCAAGTTGAAATCACGAATGCGGGCGGCTGCGCGTCAAAATCGGATAGCCTTTTTGTTGGGATTGTGGCGGTTTGGAATTGTCCTGCCTTGCAAAAAAATATTGGAGACCCTTGCGATGATAATAATCCATTGACAACCAATGATATAGTTCAAACCGATTGTACCTGTCGGGGGACGGCGGTTTCGGGTGCGGGCGTTTCGTTGCAATGTTCTTCTAACATTTCACTTACGGCAATAGGAGGCGCGGTCGGTGCCATAGCGACTTGGAATACGCCTGTAACTGCAACCAATTGTGTTGCGGCATGCAGTGGTGCGCCGATAGCAGGATTTAACTTTATAAGTCGAGTTGGAAATCGGGAATATTATTTGTCAACGGGGATTGCGGATTGGGTGACTGCGAAAGCCGCTTGTCAAGCGGCAGGGGGCAATTTGGCGGTTATCACGACGTTGGAACAAAATGCGGCGATTCAAGCGGGGATTGGAACACCAAATGCTGCTTTTATTGGGTTGAGTGCTTCGATTGCAGAAGGAAATTTTCGTTGGGTGGATGGAGCTCCCTTGACATTTAGCCGTTGGAATACGAACGAACCCGTTTTAAATCAACCTGTTAGACGAGATTATGTTATGTTGCTTGGTTGGAATGGTTTATGGGCAACAGGTAATCATCAAGTTTTAAAACCGTATGTATTAGAGCGTGTTTGTAGTAATGGGATTCTTTTGACGGAAACGGCAGGGCTTCCATCGGGGACATTGTTTCCGATTGGGCAAAATACGGTGGCGTATCAAGCAAAAGATGCTTGTGGGTCGCAACAAACTTGTTCTTTTCAAGTGAATGTGAGTGGTTCGAATGCGGCATGTGCCTTGCCAACCAATGTTTCATTTTTGAAAACCGCTACTTTTTCGACAACTTATTACACAACCGTCAGTGCGCAAAATATTTTGAATGGTGATTTAACCGATATGGCGCGGACGACACGGGAGTTAAGTGCTTGGTTAGAGATAGATTTAGGGGCGGTTTACAACACCACAGAGATAAAAATCTTTAATCGCCCGAATTGTTGCTCGGAAATATTGAGTAATTATTATGTTTTGGTATCCGAAACGCCTTTTACGTCACCTGTTTTAGCGACGGTATTAGCGCAAGAAGGTGTGTGGAATCAGTTGCAAACAACGAATGTGGGGAGTCCAACCACAGTAACAACCAATCGGCGGGGGCGTTATGTTCGGATTCAACGGGCAGTTTTTGGTCAAATCAATTTAGCAGAAGTACAAGTTTTTGGTTGTGCATCCACCGTAAACCCTATTTTTGTGAGCAATCGACGTGATATTTTAGAATTTGAACCTTATGCGGATCGTAGAGAAGCTGTTTTGATGTGGGTGAGTAACACACATACTGAAAATGAAGAATATATTGTGGAACGTTCTTCAAACAGTTTGTTTTTTGAACGCTTATTGAGCGTTCCAAGTCGGCAAGATACGACGCATGCTTTATTGGTATTTACGGAACGGGACAAATTTCCTTTTGAAGGCGATAATTTTTATCGGCTGATAGTGCGCCGCCGCGATGGCTCGGTGATAACGAGTCCTGTGCGATTGTTAAACTTTTCATTTGAAGAAGAATTTTCGGTTGCTCCGAATCCGACATCGGGTGCATTAAGCGTAAATATGAAGCTATTTCAAGGCAAATCGGTAGAACTTTTTGTGTATAATACGCTTGGCGAAGCGATTTACACCGAGCAATTAGATGAAACACATTTACCTACTAAGATATTGAGTTTAGAAGAATTACACTTGCAAAATGGCATGTATATGTTGACCGTTATGAATAATGGTCGAGCATTTACACGTCGTTTTGTATTAATGAAATAAGTAGAGGCAGGTCGTGAAAGTCGTGTGATGATAATAGACAATTGTTATAAATCGTTGATTATCAAACCTTTGGAAGGTTTTAAACCTTCCAAAGGTTATTATACCTAATATTGTCCGATTACTTAAGGTAATTTATTTGAAAAGGGTAGGGCAGGTCACGACCTGCCTCTACGATTTTAACACACTAATGCTGCATATTTTTCTAACAAAAAGTTTTTAAAAGGTTCATAAGCCGTTCCCATTTCGGTAGCGACTTTCTTGCGATTCGCCAAAATTGCCAATTTTTCAGGTACATGAACCGTTTTTGCCAAAATGCGTTCCATATCAGGCAAAAATTTTGATGGATGCGCCGTTTCTAAAAGAATACCTTTCAATGTTTTGCGACTACTGCCTTGTTTGCTGCGGCGTTGATACGCACGCCATGCCAAATACGCAACCGCCCCATGTGGGTCAATCATATAATTATATTTTTCATAAACTTCCCGCACAGCTGTTTCGGTCGCTGCATCATCAAATGCAAATCCTGCAACACCGACTTTCATTTTCTGCCAAATGCCATGCAAGGCTTCCATTCGCGCAAAATTCGATGGATTCCCAACATCCATAGCATTCGACAACGTGCGCACAGACGGGCGTGGCACATAATCGCCTGTTTCCAAATATTGCGGAAAAATATCATTTCGATTCGTCGCAGCCACAAAGCGATGTACAGGAAGCCCCATTTTTTTTGCCATCACGCCCGCCGTCAAATTCCCAAAATTGCCACTTGGCACCACGAAAACAGCCGCTTCCAATGGATTAGAAGTATCAATAATTTGTTTATAAGATTCAAAATAATAAAACATTTGTGGTATCAACCGTGCAATATTAATCGAATTGGCAGAACTCAATCGAATGTTTTCAGTCAATTCGCGGTCTAAAAACGCTTGTTTGACCAACGCTTGGCAATCATCAAACGTGCCATTGACTTCTAAAGCCGTAATATTTTTGCCCAAAGTCGTCAATTGTTGTTCCTGCAAATGGCTCACTTTGCCCGACGGATACAAGATAACGACTTGAATACCAGGCGTTTCGTGAAATCCTGCCGCGACTGCGCCCCCTGTGTCGCCTGAGGTGGCAACTAAAATCACCAATTCACGCGTTTCTTTTTGGTTGAAATGTCCCATCAATTTCGCCATAAAGCGTGCGCCAAAATCTTTAAACGCGAGGGAGGGCCCGTGAAAAAGTTCTAACACATGCGTATTTTCGTCCAATTGAACGGTTGGCGCAGGAAAATCAATGGCAGATTCAATGATGCGTTTCAAATCGGCATCAGAGATAGCACCTTGCAAGATGCGTTTAGAAATTTCGTAAGCAAGGCTTTGAAACGAATGTTGTTTCAAATTTTTAAGAATATCCGATTTTAATTTCGGGATGACGGTCGGCATGTATAAACCATTGTCATCTGGAAGCCCTTTGAAAACGGCTTCACGCAAACCCACAAGCGAGTGCGGATTATTAGTACTGTACAGTTGCATAAAATGTTGATAATTAATTGGTTATAGTAGTTAGGTGGTTAGTTAGTGAGTTGGTTGGTTAGTTAGTTAAAATATTGATTATCAATGTTTTAACTAACTAACCAATTCACCAACCAACTAACTAACCAACTACACTTAAAAAGCGTCAATAATCGCTTGAAAAATACCGAGTAAATTTGGAATTTCACCTAAATACCGTAAATCTTCATCTATCGTCACGGTCGAACCTTCTAATTTCAAAAATTTCCAGTCCCAACCCGTCGTCACACAGCCATATATTGCAGGAAAATGAATCCCATCTTGCTCATTGAGCATGCGCGCCCCAATCATTTGAGCGATACATTGTCCCATGCCTGTTGAAATATCATTTTTTTCTGCTTCAATCATGCAAAAAATAGGCGTTTCAATAAATTGGGCAAACGGATTGAGCGAAAAGACAAAATCGCATTCGCCTGTTAAACTTGCCTCTTTATCAATATCTAAATTTTCACCTGATAAAATACCTAATTTATCCATATTTAAAGCCTTCATTTCCAGTAAAATAGGTGCAACAATCCATTCAGAACGACTTTTTTCTGTAACAGTAGCCACTTTTTTACCCCGTTGTATAGACATTTTGAGCCAATCGCTTGGTTCAATGGGTACGACATGCTCAAATAAAATTTTGTTTATGCTGCTTAAACCAAATTTTTTTTTGACAGATTTAAGTGAATACGAAGAATATCCAGCCATAAAAAATAATTTTTAAGTTAAAAGATAGATTTCAAAATTTCTATAAATTCGCGTTAAGCCAAATACTTGACCAAGTAGGTCAAATGTCCATTTTTCAAAAGGTTGAACTTTTTTTGCCCTTTTCTTTGATTTTCATGAAAAAATGAATGTACAGGTGAATCAAACAGCAAATGTAACAGCATTTGATGTAATTTTTTGTCAAAAAATTTTGGAATTCAAAAAAACGGTTTATTTTTGCCGTGATATGGTATCAAATCATGATTAAAAAACATACATTCTATGATGAATAGCACGGTTCAAGACCGCCCTACAGCTGTCAAAGCGACGATTAAATCCATGTTGGATGCTGACCGCCCGCGTGAAAAAATGCTCGAAAAGGGCAAAAACGCGCTCAGTGACGCTGAATTAATTGCTTTATTAATAGGTTCGGGCTCGCACGAGGCGAATGCGATTGAATTATCAAGCCAAATTCTCGCTTCTGTCCATGACAATCTTTCCGAACTCGGCAAACGCACGTTACAGGAGTTGCAACAATTTAAAGGCATCGGTGTTGCCAAAGCGATTACGATTGCGGCGGCGGTCGAACTCGGTCGCCGCCGACAATTTGCGGATTTGCGGCAACATACGTCTATTACGTCAAGTCGGGATGTTTATGACATCTTGTTGCCGCGTTTGTTGGATTTGCGGCATGAAGAATTTTGGATTTTGTTGCTCAATCGCGCAAATCACATTATTGGAAAACATCAAATTAGTATTGGGGGCGTTTCTAAAACGGTGGTGGATCCGAAAACCGTGTTTCAACCTGCGGTAGAAGCGTTGGCTTCGGGGATTATTTTGTGTCATAACCATCCTTCGGGCAATCTCAAACCGAGTCAATCGGATATTGATTTGACGCGACAACTGAAACGGGCAGGAGAATATTTGGAAATTAAAGTTTTAGACCATTTAATTATTGGCATGACAGGTTTTTTTAGTTTTAAAGATAATGAATTGTTGTAGTGTTCCGACAGAACACTGAAAATTTTAAAAAAGTGATTTTTTAGACCCGAATTGCACGAATTTTAACGAAAAAAAGACTTCTTCGTGAAAAATTCGTACAATTCAGGTCTAAGAAAAGTATTTTCACCAAAAGGACGGATGAATTAAAATAGTTATCTTTTTTGCATGAATAATGGTCACTTTTAGGAATCAATCCTACGCATTTTCGTATTTTCACCAAAAAAGCCTTGAAAAGAAACCCTTTTCAAGGCTTTTTTGAGCAATCAAACGCCTTTAGGCAGTTGCATCATTCGGATAGGGACGCTCCAAACGCCCACAAATCAAGTTAAGCCGCTTTGGTGACGTTTTGAAAGGGAGTCCGTTGAACCGTCACAGCCATTTTGAAAAGTTCAGCCCAACAAACACGTATTCTAATTCCAAAAAAGAGGCGGTTTGATATAAAAAACGGTGTCAATAAAGTAGAGGATGCTATGTGCGGTCAACACGTTCTCATCATGTAAATCCTCTAAGATGATGCCTAATTCGGGGTGAAAATAATCATTATTTCGGGTATTCACAAAGCCATTGGCTTGCAAAAACGCTTTTACGTGGTTTAAATCCGTTGCTTGTGTAGATTCGATATAGTTTTGTTCTACGACGGCGTAAAGTACGTTCGTATCGGACTTGTAAAATCCGATTAAATGGTAGGCTGTATCTGGGAAAAAATAATTATGGAGCAATAGATTGTTGAAATAATCAAGCCAAGAGGCGTAATAAATGCCATCATTTAGTTTTAAAACTTTGTGCGTATTTTTGATAAAAACACGTTGTTCGGCACCCGCAGCGATAAACAAACCGAAATTAATGTCACAATTCCAGAGATGATGCGTGTTGATGTACTCAATTAGCTTCTCCGTTTCTTCTCTTTTGCTTGGCTCGCTTCTTGGAGTCTTTTCACTTGCTCCAACGCTTTTTCGTAGGTAACGGGTGATTGCTTGGATAGCTGCTCCAGAGCTAACTGCGCTCTTTCCTGAAAGGATACGTTGTAATTCATCTTTTATAGTTCTATGATTCATTATTTGATGGTTCAATATTGAGGCACAAAGATAATCCATTTTCAAAAAAAACGGGATTTTATCAAAAAAAAATTTCGGTAAAGTCTGCTATTACACTACTGAGTTATTAAAGTTGTAATATGTTTTTTTCCCGCAGATTTTTCCGCAGATTTTCGCAGAATAGAGACTCAAAAAGAAAATCCGCGAGAAT
>JBEEMZ010000196.1:0-9443 GCA_041192405.1 Bacteroidota bacterium
CAAAGTTGACAGCTTCGGCAAGATTTCGTTTTCAATCGTCTCTTGCGGAATGATACGGCCATGGCCTTTGAGAGTTGGAATGCTGAGACCCGTTATTGAGTTTACGCCGTTGATCATTGGATTGAACAACCCAGTGAGCAAGCCAACGTCACGGTGCTTTAAGTTTACAAAAATTGACGCATTTCTCGGTTCAACCGATCCTGTTGGAGACGCACCACCAAGCACGAACACTTTATCAACTTCAGGATTGGAGCGAATTTGTTCAGCCATGACATCCGTTGTTGAACGCGTTTCAGCGAGGCGCGAACCCGGAGGCAATTGAACCGACAAAACAAAGCGTGAGTTATCGCCGGGCGGAATGAAGCCCTTAGGCAAAAGAGGGATGAGCCAAGTGGAGGCAATCAAAATGCAAAATGCAGCAATAACTGTTACATAGCTCATCAGGCTCGGCTTCCAACGTTTTCTAATCGTTGGTGCGTAGTTCAACCAATGCAACAACTTAATATAACCACGCAATAGAGGACCAGCCTCATGCTCTGTGTGGTGCGTCGGACGCATGAGATATGCAGCCATCATTGGCGTGATGAGGCGCGCAACCAGCAATGAGAACAGCACCGCCACGGCAACGGTCAGTCCGAATTGCTTGAAATATTGGCCGACTACGCCGCTCATGAAAGACACAGGCACGAAGATTGAGACGATTGAGAATGTGATTGCGATAACGGCTAGGCCAATTTCATCAGCGGCTTCCATGGCTGCCCTATATGGCGATTTTCCCATGCGCATGTGGCGTGCAATGTTTTCAATTTCCACAATGGCATCATCGACAAGAATACCCGTTGCCAAAGTGAGGCCCAAGAACGACACGAGATTCAGCGAAAAGCCCATCATGCTCATGACCCAAAATGTAGGAATGGCTGAAAGTGGCAGGGCGGTTGCGGAAATCAAAGCGTATCAAGGGGGTGAAAGAGTTGAAAAAATCGCGCCTCGACATGTGATTGCGACGTTAAAACATTTTGGAATTCATGGCGCGTCGGAAGGCGGTTTGAATGTTGCACCGAATTTTGTGGATGAGCGCACTGCGCGAGAAGTTTACTTTCAATCGTTTGAAGCCTGCGTCAAACAAGCGGGCGCGTTGGGTTTGATGCCGTGTTATAATGAGTGGAGTGGCATTCCCGCCCATTCCAATCAATGGCTTTTAACTGAACTTTTGCGCAAAGAATGGGGTTTCAAAGGATTGGTCGTGTCGGATTACAACGCGGTTCAAGACTTGGAAACGCTGCATAAAATCGCCCCAAATCCCGAAGCAGCAGCGATTTGGGCATTAAAAGCAGGGGTTGATTTGGAAACACCGAGTACTTATTCGTTCAAAACATTGGTTGATTTGGTTAAAAAAGGCAGTATTTCAATAGATTGGGTGGATGCTGCGGTTAGTCGGGTGCTGGCTGCCAAATTTCGTTTGGGCCTTTTTGAAAATCCTTACACCGATGCGGAGGAGGCAAAACGGGTGATTGGTTGCGATGCAAACCGAAAATTGGCGTATCGGGCGGCAAGCGAAGCGATGGTTTTGTTGAAAAATGAAGGCAACATTTTACCATTGCCAAAAGGCAAATATAAAAAAATCGCTATCGTTGGACCGAATGCCGACCGCTGTATTTTAGGCGGCTATTCAAACGTGCCAAAACAGACGATTTCACCCTTGCAAGCCTTGAAAAACAAAATGGGCAAAGAGGTTGAACTAATTTATGCTGAAGGGGTGCGCTTGACCGACAAAGGGGATTGGTTTTCAGATTCAAAAGATATTAAAGTTTCTTCGCATGCGGATAATGCGGTACGTATCCAAGAAGCGGTTGCAAAATGCCAAAATGCAGATCTTATTTTGTATTTTGGTGGGTCGAATGAAGCGGTTTTTAGAGAAGGTTGGGCAAGCGATCATTTAGGCGATTTGACGGATATTGACCTTTTTGGAGACCAGAACGAATTGATTTTGGCATTGAAAAAAACGAATAAACCAATGGTTGGATTTGTTTTTGCAGGACCGCCACTCGCTTGTAAAACGTTGAATGACAATGTTTTAGGATTGGTTCAATGCTGGTTTTTGGGGCAGGAGACAGGCGATGCTGTTGCGGATTTAATCATGGGTACGATTGCTCCTTCGGGTAAATTGCCGATAACAATCCCTCGTTCTGTTGGGCATATACCCGCGTATTACAATTACAAACCGTCGGCGCGACGCGGTTATGCCTTCGAGGATGTCAAACCGTTGTATCCTTTTGGACATGGTTTGAATTATACGACCTTTAAATATGGTGCGCCCATTGTTTCCGAATCCAAAATTAAACAAAATCAAAAAATGTCTGTCAGTATTTCAATTACGAATACGGGCGATAGAACGGGTATGGAAGTTGTGCAATTATATGTGCGCGATGTCGTTAGTTCAGTGACGCGCCCTGTGAAAGAGTTGAAAGATTTTAAAAAAATTACTTTGAAAGCGGGTGAAAGTCAATTAGTTACGTTTGTGATTACGCCTGAACAATTGAGTTTTTATAATCGGTCGTTGAAAAAAGTGGTGGAAGCGGGTGAGTTTGAAGTGATGATTGGTGGATCTTCTGAAAGGGTGCAGAAAGTTTCTTTTATAGTAGTGGATTGATGGAAACACGTATGTATATAGGTCACATAGGTTTTGAAAACACAGATGTTCATAGATGAGATAGGTTTTTAAACCATTGATAATCAATGATTTAAAAACCTATCTCATCTATGAACATTATGTGTTTACAAAACTTACTCCTTCAACCACTTTTTAACCAACCGAGATTGATTCATTTTCAGCGTAATCCAATAAAATCCTGCTTCCAATCCTATGGATTCTGGTATTGTCAACTCGTGAAAACCTTTGGGCAACGCTCCTAACGAAATTGTTTTTAAAACTTGCCCTTGAAGATTCCCAATTTCAAGCGTATTTTGTTCCGAATGGGACTCTAATTCAAATGAAATTTGTAATAAATCACTCGGATTGGGAGCAATTTCAAAAATATTTGTTGAAACCTGTCTAACAAGTTGTGAGGTACTGCAAGGCACTTGAAACGAACTTTCTGCACTAAATGCACTTTCTCGATTAGAACACAATGCTTTTACTTTAAATTTATAGGTCTTGCAGCGTTGCAAGTACGAATAATAAACATTCAATTCATTCGCCCTTTTCGTTGCGGAAAGCCAATTGGTATCTGCGGGCGTTTTGTAATAAATGCTATATTGTGGAGCCGTTGCACTCCATTGTAATTGCATTTTATCCTGCAAAACCGTTGCTGTTAAGTTTTCAGGCACGGCACAAATCAGTGTAGTATCCACGGGCGCGGCTGCTATACATCCGTAAGTTGTCGTAATCGCCGTTGTAGGGTCATCCGCAGGCAAATTCAACAATAATTCATCCAAAACAGCACCCAATTGATAACGGAATGAAATCGGCTGTCCATTGTTAATACTGTTAAACTTAGTACGCACCTTTTTTTTCACAATATTCATATTTACAGCATAATACAGTTTTCTAATATCACTAATATAATCTTCAATGTCATTCCAACGCACTTGTGTATCATAATAATTGTCATAATAGTTATAAGGCAACCCTGTACTTGGATTATTTGCAGTGCTCAATATTTCTAATGAAGTAGTGCTATTATTCAACAATTTGACAGCATCGGAAATTCGTTTTTGATGCTCTGAAATAGTTGAATTACTTGAAAAATAAGAAGATAAATTATTGGAAACCAAAGCATTACGCCTATCATTTTTAAAAATTTGTTCAAAAGAAGCCTGCCAAGCACCACCTCTATGGGCTGCCGCCATCAATCGAATGAAGGCTTGTGGATCTGCCGATGTGCGTAAAAAATCTTTTACTTGCCAACCCTTAGACGCTTCCCAATACCGTAAAACAATTAAATTGTTGTAAACATTCGCTATTGAAGCCGTCGTAAAATGATCATAAGCGACTAATGCAGGCTGTTGTCCCTGCGGAAAGCGAAGTGGATACATCTGCGATAATTGGGCATAACCAGAAGTATTCTCAATTTGATAACAGCCATTGGGTTGAGTTGTTGTATTGAAAAATAATGGAAATGCCTGATTTCCAGCCACTTGCATCGCTCCGTCACAACCACAACGCGATTCCATCAAAGCGGATGCCCATAAATAATTGGCATCGAAGCCATCTATTTTTGCAATATTTTTAAATAGATGAGCCGCGTGAACCATCGAAATTGCCCATTTTACCCGATTTTGAGGAATATAAGCATCTGTGGATTGCCCAAAAATGGGAAAGATGCGCCCCTGACCTATTTTCAACTCACCCAAAGGCAGATAATCCACACCAAAATAAAATGTTTTAGGTTTGGCGCATTGTGTTGTGTCGGTCTCTCTATTGGCGCAACCCGTTGTAACAAAAGTTTGATTTGCAGAAAAGATGCCAGCTCCCGTTGTACAAATGCTTTGAACCGAAAATTCATACCGAGCGCAAATATTGAGATTATTAATGCTATAAGTTGGATTTGTAACTGAAATTGTAGTCCAATTGCTTGCGCCAACCATTCGATAACGCAATTGATAACGGAGCGCACTGGCTATAGCATCCCAATTTAAGGTTGCACTATTTTGAGTGGTGTTCAGCGTAACCGTTGGTGGCGGGTCACAAGTCGGACACGAACCTGTGAAAAAAGGGGTTTCTAAGCTGTTAACACTACTCAAACCATTACAAACAGAAGCAAGCCGAAAACGGTAAGCAGTACAATTAAGAATATTTTGCAATGTATAACTATTTGTATTAATTTGAATTGTATTCCAATCGGTTTCACTGGCTAACCGCCATTGCAATTTATATTGAGCCGATGCTAAGGCATTCCAATTCAATGACAAGTTATTAAGATTGCGTCCAATTGTCAAACCAGAGGGCGCATTACAGGCAGTCTCACAACCCATTGTTTTAAAAGGCATTGTTATCGAATAATCACTCAAACGATTCTCTGAACACACGGTTCGAACGCGATATTCGTATTCGGTACAGCTATCTAATAAATTGATTATCAATACATTATCTACATTATTAGCACTTGTCCACGTAGCCGTATTGCGCTTTCTATAATCAAAAATATAAGCAGTAGCACCATTCACAGCATCGCAACGCAATTGCGCATTTTGAAGCAAAGGAGTTGTCGTCAAATGGGTCGGCGCGACGCAAGGCGCAACCACCACACGCCCACAAAAAACCGCATTCACCGTATCCAATAAGGGTGTTTTCCAAATAATACCCGAATTCGGTGCCGTTTCCAAATAATCTCCTGCTATCTCCCACAAAAAAGTACCGCGCAAACCTTTATCTAAAAAATATTTTGCTTTTTGCGCCATCGAACTTTCATCGTCATAAGTTATATAAGTATTTAAACCATTTTTACCCGTCAGATAAGGCGTTCGCGTGGTTGTATCTACATGTGCGTCAAAAAGACTCAGCTTATCTAAAATTTGATTGTAAGTGGGCTGCCCATCTTCTGCGGGAAAGTTTTGAGTGTCATAACCAGTGTATCCAACAAAAGGCGCAGGCGCACCTTGCGTTTTGAGTGCCTGACCATAAAATGCCAATCCGCCCAAAATCTTATCCGCAGGCACCCGATACGTTTCTATTAAAGCTCGAATCGCCGCATCTACACTCAATTGCCCATTAAAAACCTGTGTTGGCGTATATAAAGGTGTATTAAAACGAGTCAAAGGGTCATAATATCCAAAAAAACCATAAGTCATCAAATGAAAACGGTCAATAATCGGTATAAGTTGCTGCCAATCAATGTGTTGCATGTGATGAGGTGCAGAACCAACAGCCAATGATATTTGATACGTTTTGCCCGTCATTTGCCCTAACGCGTTGAGTTGAGTGCGCACGGCTTGGCATAAAAGCGGTAAATTTTGATAGTCAATCAATCTACCAAATCGGCTTGTATCGCCAGGATGTTCCCAATCTAAGTCAATCCCATCCGCATTATACAATTCCAGCAATGCACGACAACTCACCGCAAATGCATTTCTTTTGGCTGAATCGGCTGCAATGGTCGTAAAATGTTCAGAATTGCGTTCGCCGCCAATAGAAAAAGTGACTTTAACCCCATTTTGATGCGCCAAATCAATCAAAGATGTATTCGGGAGAAAACTTCCTTGAGCTGGGTCAAAAACTCCTTTTAAAACATTTTGATTCGCATAATCGTCTGTTGCCATAATCGTTCCTATCGGATTCGGCGCGAAAAACGCATATACAAGGGTCGTGTATTTTTGATAATGAATCGTCGCAGGGCGCACTAAACCATTTCGTTCATACCACCTCCAAGTTGGATAATAGCCAACCACTTCCTTACACGGTTGTGCCGTTGCAGCAAGTACACTCGACAAAATGCCGATGAAACACAGTGTGTTTTTTAGTATTTGTTTTAAAAACATGGTTTTTAAGCCTTTTGTATCGTAATGGTAAAAATCGCCCCTTTTGAGTTGGAAAACTATTTTGAGCGAGTCGGCAAGGGGAGTAATGGGCACAAAAGTACAGGGTTTACAATTGAGAATTGTCATAAATTGCTAAAAAGAATGGCAAAAGGTTAAAATTAACAGGTATAAGGTAAGTTATAAAACGTTTAAAAAATTAAGATGAAAAAAAAGTAAATCGCAATAGCTAATAAGTGTACTTTTTACAGTAACTTTAACCCGCGTAAACCAAATGTTTTGGTTTCAACTTTAAACAAACTTTTTTTACTCAACACAACCTAAATTTTTTTTCAATGCAACTCATTGATTACATCGTTTTTGGTATTTATTTCCTCGTTGTTGCGGGCTACGGCTGGAGCATTTATCAACGGAAGAAACAAAAAACAGCCAGTAGTAATGATTACTTTTTGGCAGAAGGCTCCTTGACTTGGTGGGCAATTGGTGCATCCTTGATTGCGTCCAATATTTCGGCAGAACAATTTATTGGCATGTCAGGCAATGGTTTCAACATGGGGCTCGGCATTTCGACGTATGAATGGATGGCTGCTGCGACGTTATTGACCGTCGGTATTTTTTTCATGCCGACCTATTTGCGGAATAAGATTTTCACGATGCCGCAATTTTTGAACATGCGTTACAACAGCACGGTGAGTACCATTATGGCTATTTTCTGGCTCTTTTTGTACATTTTTGTCAATTTAACTGCCATTTTGTATCTTGGAGCCTTAGCGGTTTCAACGATTTCGGGATTAGATTTTACGATGTGTATGCTATTCCTTGCGGTTTTTGCGATTATTATTACGCTTGGTGGCATGGAAGTGATTGGTTATACCGATGTCATTCAAGTTTTTTTCTTGATTATTGGCGGTTTGGCAACCACGTATATGGCTGTTTCACTCGTTTCTAAAAATTTTGGAACCGAAGGCATTATGACAGGTTTGAACATCATGCAGGAAAAAGCAGGAGACCATTTCCACATGATTTTCAAAGCGGGCGGCAGTGAAAAAAATCATGCGAATTACATGGCACTTCCAGGTTTGGGCGTGTTAATTGGTGGTATGTGGATTGTCAATTTGAACTATTGGGGTTGTAATCAATACATCACTCAACGGGCGTTGGGGGCGGATTTAAAAACGGCTCGGGAAGGGATTTTATTTGCGGCATTTTTGAAAATCTTAATGCCAATTATCGTAGTAATCCCAGGTATAGCGGCTTATGTATTACATCAAAAAGGCATGTTTCAAACAGAAATGTTAAAAGATGGCGTTTTGAACCAAGATAATGCATATCCCGTTCTATTGAATTTGTTACCTGCGGGTTTGAAAGGACTTTCCTTTGCAGCATTGACGGCAGCAATTGTGGCATCTTTGGCGGGTAAAGCGAATAGTATTTCAACCATTTTTACGCTCGACATTTATAAAAAATTCTTCGGCAAAGATACGAGTGAAGCACAATTGGTTTATATCGGACGCGGCACCGTTGTTGCGGCAATGTTGATTGCGATTGTTGCGTCTCCATTCATGGGCATTGACAAAAAAGGGGGGTTCCAATTCATTCAAGAAATGACTGGATTGGTGTCTCCAGGCCTTTTTGCAGCGTTTTTTATGGGCTTCTTCTGGAAAAAAACCAATTCTGAAGGCGCGTTATTTGCGATTGTGGGCGGTTTTATCATGTCGCTTTGGATGTACAAGTACATGACGGAAGTGCCCTTTATAGATAAAATGGGTTATGTTTTCCTCATTTGTGTCTCTGTTATGGTCGCGCTTGGCTTGTGGAAACCGAGTGATAAAGGTTTGGAAGTCAATTCAGATGACTTTAAAATCTCTGGTAATTTTGCAATTGGCACAGGGGTTATCTTAACGACTTTAGCTATTTTATATTACACTTTTTGGTAATAAATTTATTCGATATGAATGAATAATAATCATTTCGTGAAAATTCGTATCAAGTAAGTACTAAAAAACTTGCAATGGGTGTGTAACTTATTGCAAGTTTTTTTTGGGAATAAAATAGAATATACTACTGACTAACCAACCAACTAAATAGCACTCCGAATTGCTTGGTCAATTGCTGCTGCCATGTCCATGCGTTCGTAGCCTGTGTATGGAATTACAAAACTTCTATATGTATCACCGCTATAACGCATAAACCCACCTCGTTTATCTATTTCCAAAACGACTATACAATCGTTTTGTCTGCTAATAAAGCTGATTTCTAACTCATTAATGCGACTCCCATACGCCGTGTGATAGGCTTTATATTCAAACTCTTGAAAAAAAGGCATTTGGCTACCTTGCAATTGTCCCCGTTCAATATCCACTTTATGGAGACTAAAACCGAGATATTCCATTGCCTGTAAAACCATATCCATTGCAGGATGAGGGGCAACTTCGAAACGGTCATTATCGGTCGCGTCCAAAGCGTATGAAATATCCATCGCCGTGCGTACATATAAACCATTGTAGGGCATGGTATATTGACCATTCACCACCGTTATAGGCAATTCAAAGGGCATTGGAAGGTGAAACGGAATGTGTTTTTCTTCTCTTTCGCCAATGGTGAAGCGGTCTGCTACTTTGATTTTATAGAATTCTACGGTACTATAATGTCCGTCCTGTTGCGCGGAAGTGCTGAAATGCAAATAAATATCATCAATATCTTGAGCTGTACTGCCGCCTAAAACAACTGTCGTACCTGCCAAATAGCCACCAGGATAAATGACAGGTGTGCTAATGCGCGTATCTACTTTTGCTGCGCCAATTCCGATTTTAGAAAATAAATTTTTAAACATAATGGTTTTTTTGAATGATGGATTATCTAAATTATATATAATGTATTGATAATCAGTTACTTAAATAATTGTTTTTTTCCTTTGTTTTATCTATCAAGCCTGTAAATGAAATTACGGTGCAAAATAATATCAAAAT
>JBEEMZ010000197.1:0-9377 GCA_041192405.1 Bacteroidota bacterium
ATAATCTCGTGACGTAATAAAGACACGGACATGTTACGAAACATAGCTGCGCGATGGCTGCTAGTGCGGTTTAATTTACGATTGCTATTACCGTGACGCATAGTAATTCCTTAATTTGCTTTAATGTTAAGCTTTTTCTAAACCAACAGGCGGCCAGTTTTCAAGCTTCATGCCCAAAGTTAAGCCTTTGGTTGCTAATACATCTTTAATCTCATTCAAAGATTTGCGGCCTAGATTAGGGGCTTTTAATAATTCATTTTCACTACCTCACCTATGTCCTCTCCAAAAGGAGAGGATTTTGTATTATTAAATTGGTCTATGAAAATGATGCTCGAAAAAGTACAACATTTTTTGAAACCAAAATGTAAATTTTTATTTGCTGATGAATTAAAAAAATGCTTAATTTTAAATCAAATTAAATGAGCATGAAAAAATATTTACTTCTGATTTTTATTTCAATTTTATTTATTGCAAAAGCTGATGCACAAATCAGTTGGGGACTATTTCATGCATTAGTCGATAGCTGCGATTTTACAGTACAAAACAATTTTATTACCGTCGATACATCAAATAATAATCTTTGGCAAATTGGGAAATCACACAAAACCTTTTTTGGAAGTTCAAAAGGAATTCTAACTGATTCTACAAACGTTTATCCTAAAAACAATCACTCTGTATTTGAATACAAAACACCAAGTTATTTTGGATGCAACATTCTATCTATAACGCATAAGTATGAAACTGATGTATCAAAAGCAGGTGGTTACATAGAATATTACAATTGGTTAGATTCATCTTGGTATAATTTAGGATTGGGAAATATTCAAAAATTAAGTTTTCCAGAACAAGTATTTTCGGTAAATTTATATACACAAAATGATGTTATATGTGTTATAACGAGTTGTCATTTTTTGTTTTATTTAAATGAAATGAATGTTTTAAAAATATTAAAAATACTCTATTTTTGTGACAGATAATCGAAATAAAAATATAACTAAATTGGGACACGAATGACATGAATTTACACGAAATTTTTTTCTCGGAAGGTGGGCTGGTTGGATTAAATGTTTTTTGTGGCAAAAAATCCATTTAATCCAATAAATCCACATGCAGACAAAAGTAAAAATTTATGAAAATTCGTGTAATTCGTGTCGGAATGATATAAAAATGTTATTTTTGTCCTCATTTTCGATACAATTCGTTCATATCAAATTAAAACCGCATAACCACATCGGATGCAAAATCTGTTTAAACCTTTCGACCAATTTCAAAAAAGACATATTGGCATCAATGAGCGCGATTGCGCCGACATGCTTAAAACAATTGGTGTCAATTCTTTAGACACGTTGATTGACCAAACGGTTCCTTCGGCGATTCGTTCGCGTAAAGCGTTGCATTTGCCCGACGCTTTGACCGAATTTGAATACCTCAAAGAATTAAAAGAAACTGCAAGTCTAAACAAAGTTTTTACCAATTTTATTGGGCAAGGCTATTTTGGGACGATTACGCCTGCGGTTTTGTTGCGCAATATTTTCCAAAATCCAGGTTGGTACACGCAATATACACCGTATCAAGCCGAAATTGCGCAAGGTCGTTTGGAAGCATTGTTGAATTATCAAACAATGGTTGCCGATTTAACGGGGTTGCCGATTGCGAACGCATCTTTGTTGGATGAGGCGACAGCAGCAGCAGAAGCGATGGCGATGTTCTACGCTTGGCGCAACAAAAAATCCAAAGAAGTCTTTTTAAATGATTTTATTGTTTCGGATAAAGTGTTGCCCGCAACGGTGGATGTGTTGAAAAGTCGCGCTAAACCATTGAAAATCAATGTTATCGTTACGAATATTAACAAAATTGTTTGGACTGATAAAACTTTTGGTATTTTATTGCAATATCCAAATATGGATGGTGCGGTGGAAGATTATCGCGCTTTGACCGCAGAAGCGGCGGCAAAACAGGTTTATGTGACGGTCGCAACGGATTTATTGAGTCTTGCATTGTTGCAACCGCCTGGGGAATGGGGCGCGGATGCTGTGGTTGGCAATTCGCAACGTTTTGGTGTTCCGATGGGTTTTGGGGGGCCCCATGCTGCGTTTTTTGCGACAAAAGACGAGTTTAAACGCGTGATTGCGGGTCGAATTATCGGTGTTTCGACCGATGCGCATGGCAAACCTGCCCTCAGAATGGCGTTGCAAACCCGCGAACAACACATTCGCCGCGAAAAAGCGACCTCTAATATTTGTACCGCACAAGCATTGTTGGCGATTATGGCGGGCATGTACGCGACGTATCACGGGCAGACGGGCATTCGGGCGATTGCGGAACGGGTGCATCAATCCACGATTGCATTGGAAATGGCTTTGGCGAAATTGGGTTTCAAAAATAGCAATATTAACTTTTTTGATACGTTGAAAATCATTGCGCCGCCTGATATTTTGCGCAAAATACAGAAAATTGCATCAGATTCAGGCGTGAATTTCAATTTTTGTTTGAATTATTTGACCATCAGTTTGGACGAAACACATCATTATAATGACTTGCAAAAAGTGGTGAAAATTTTCGCACAAGCGACTTCTAATAATTTTGGCAATTCGGCTTTTGACTTCGGTTTAGATATTTATAAAAATAATACGAAAGTCGGTTTATCTCGTACCACCTCGTTTTTGACGCACCCCGTTTTCAACTCATTTCATACCGAAACGGAAATGATGCGTTACATTAAACGATTGGAAAACAAGGACTTATCCTTGACACATTCTATGATTTCATTGGGTTCTTGCACCATGAAGTTGAATGCGGCGGCAGAATTATTGCCTGTGAGTTGGGAAGCGTTTGCGAACATTCACCCTTACGCGCCTGCACGTCAGACGAAGGGTTATTTGAAAATAATTCATGAATTGGAGCAATGGTTGTGCGAATGTACTGGTTTTGACGCATGTTCGTTGCAACCGAATTCAGGTGCACAGGGCGAATATGCGGGTTTACTGGTGATTCAAGCGTATCACGAGGCGAAAGGTGACATGGATCGAAAAGTGGCGTTGATACCGTCGTCCGCACATGGGACGAATCCTGCAAGTGCAGTGATGGCAGGAATGGAAGTGGTGGTGGTCGCGTGCGACGAAAGAGGCAATATTGACGTGACGGATTTGACGATGAAAGCGGAAATACATGCAGATAGATTATCATGTCTAATGGTGACGTATCCTTCGACACATGGCGTTTTTGAGACAGAAATTAAAACAATTTGTAAGATTGTCCACGACAAAGGTGGAAAAGTTTATATGGATGGCGCGAATATGAATGCGCAAGTGGGTTTGACGAGTCCTGGCAAGATTGGGGCGGATGTTTGCCATTTGAATTTGCATAAAACATTTGCGATTCCACATGGTGGCGGGGGCCCTGGCATGGGTCCGATTTGCGTTAACAAGAGTCTTGCGCCGTATTTGCCGAGTCATCCTGTGTTGCGGACGGGTGGTCGGAACGCGATTAAAGCCGTTTCTGCCGCGCCTTATGGCAGCGCGAGTATCTTGTTAATTTCGTATGGTTATATCAAAATGCTTGGTAGTGAAGGTGTTACGAATGCAACAAAATATGCTATATTAAATGCCAATTATATCAAGGCACGTTTGGAAGGCGCGTATTCGGTGTTGTTTTCGGGCGAAAACGGACGCGCTGCACATGAGTTAATTTTGGATTTGCGCCCCTTTAAATCATTGATTTCGGCGGAAGATGTGGCGAAACGATTGCCCGATTATGGTTTTCACGCGCCGACTTTGAGTTTTCCAGTAGCGGGGACAATTATGATTGAACCAACTGAAAGTGAATCGAAAGCGGAATTAGACCGTTTTTGTGATGCAATGTTGGAAATTCGGAACGAAATTGATGAAATTGCGACTGGAAAGTATCCTTTGCACGATAATGTGTTGTCAAATGCGCCGCATCCGTGCGATGTGGTGACTTCAGATGAGTGGAAATATCCATATAGTCGGGCGAAAGCAGCGTATCCATTGCCGTATTTGCGGGCGGGACACAAGTTTTGGGCGAGTGTCGGGCGCGTGAATAATGCGGCGGGCGATAGACATTTGATTTGTACTTGTCCGCCAATTGAGGCGTATAGTACGGCGGCTGCGCATTCATCGGCTGATTTGAATTAGCAACAACTTTTGTTTGAAAATCTCACAATACATTGATAATCAATATATTGTGAGATTTGCCATTTATCATCAGCCATTTCCAAAACGGAAATGGCTGATTCATCATTACTTGCAATAATTGATTCATACCGCATTTCAAAAACTTACATTTAAATTTAAAATTTTATATATATGAAATTTCGTAGTATTGAATTTTTGCAAGGGCTGTCTTTTTTTTTGAATCGGTTTTATCGCCAAAGTCATCGGATTAAACCTGTGTTAAATCGTTTAAAACAAGATTTCTGGCAAGAGGATCCATTAAATACTGATTTATTACAGCGCATGCAACGATACGCGACGATGATGCCTGTTGCGGTGGGCGATTTATATTGTCTATTGCGCGGCTATCCTATGTCTGCGCGAGAACGCGAAATGCAAAATACGTTAAGTTTATTTACGCCTGTTTATGATGAATGGTTTGATAATCAACAACTTACCTATAATAATATTTTACCTGCTATTTTTAACCCCGTCACATTTCAACCTTCTAATAAAATAGAAAGACTTAGTTTTACGTTATTACAACGGTTGCACGAGCTCGTGCCAAAAACGGTGGATTGGCACCACATCGCCACTCAATTAACGCAAGCGCAAGCCGAAAGCCGCAAACAAACCAATTTAAATTTGACAATAAGCGAATTAAACGATATAATGTTTCAAAAAGGTGGGTACGCGTTTTGGTTGACGCGCTTATTTTTGGAACATCCGATGACAGCAGCAGAAGAAAAAGTAGTGATGCAAATGGGTGGTTTATGTCAATTTTTAGATGATATTTTGGATTTGCGAGAAGATTACATCGAAGGCGTACATACATTAGTGACGGAATCAGTTGATATTCAACTACTTATGCAACAGTATGAAACTGAAATTCAAAAATTATTTGATTTGGCAGCCTTAACCGATTTTCCGAAAAAAGCACAATTGTATTTTAAAAGTCGAGTTCAATTTGCTTTTGGTATTGGGATGATAGCATTGAGGCAATTTTATGATGCGCAATTGAAATATGGCGGGCAGTTTGACCCTGCGAAATTGACGCGACAAGAGTTAGTTTGCGATATGCAGAAACCAATGAGTTATTGGAAATGGTATCAAGCGTTTTGCAAAATTGCAAACATATAGGGACATCGGAAAATTTATATAATTGATTAACAACAAAATACACATAATACATATCACACATTTTATGTGCCCTATGTACCTATGTGTTTGCATTTTTGCATTCATTATCCATTAAAAAATCATGCGTTTAAAAACAAAAATTGGTTCTATTGTGCTTGGCTCAGCCATCGTTGCGGCGAGTTGGCAATGTGCAGCAGTCAGCAAAGCAGGTAGTGCGGTCGGCAATTTTTTAATGCCCGCGATTACGGAAGATATTAAAATGGGGCAGCAAGTGAGCCAAGAACTCGAAAGCAAACCTGCGGAATATCCCGTTTTGCCCGAAGCGAATAATGCAGAGGTTTACACTTATATTCGCGGTTTGACGAGCAAAATTTTAAATTCTGGTGCGGTCGAGCATCAAAAAGATTTCCCTTGGGTGGTCAAGATTATTAAGAATGATAAAACTTTAAATGCGTTTTGTACGCCAGGCGGCTTTATTTACGTATATACAGGTTTGATAAAGTATTTAGATTCGGAAGATCAGTTAGCGGGCGTAATGGCGCACGAAATTGCTCATGCGGATAAACGGCATTCGATGCGTCAGATGATGCAATTATATGGTGTAGATTTGTTGATTACGATTGGTTCGCGGGCGGCTTCCAGAGACCCGAATGCGCCAAGTCAAACAACTTTGACGATGGCTAAATTGGCAAGTTCCTTGGTTGGCTTGAAATTCAGCCGCAGCCATGAGACGGAAGCAGATGATAATTCGGTTGCGTATCTTTGCCCGACAGAATATAATGCGGCAGGTGCAGCAGGTTTCTTTGAGAAAATTGGGAATGCAGGCACTCCACCAGAATTTATGAGTACGCACCCAAGTCCGACGAATCGCGTTCAAAATATTCATAGTCAAGCCAATTTGAAAAAATGTGCAGGAAAAGCGAAGAATGTGACTCAATATCAACGGATTAAAATGTTATTAGGTCAAAACTAAATGGATGATGAATTCATTTTTCAATAAATTGATAAATAATTAGTTGTAATGTCGAAATAAAGATGATAATAGACAATTTTTATAAATCGTTGATTATCAAACCTTTAAACCTTTGGAGGGTTTGAAACGCTCCAAAGGTTGTTATACCTTATTTTGTCCAAGTCCGTAAAATACATTCATTCATCAAAACATTACCTCTTAAATGGATTTTAAAAAAAACTCAATTATTACGCTTTTCTGCCTCTGCGCACACAGCATGACGGCACAAGTTGTCGGCGACTCACTCCGAATTAAACTGCAAGACCAAAGCAGCATCACGGGCAAACTCATTGAAAAAAAAGGTGATGATTGGCTTGTTGAAACAAAAAGTGCGGGCAATATTTCGTTAAAACGACAAAATATGGTTCATTTTGATGTTTTGACAACTTCCAAAAACAATGCTTTCAAACGGCTCGCACCGCCAAATTACTGGTTGGCGCACACGGCACTTCCACTCCAAAAGGGAGAAGGTTATTATCAAAATAGTGAATTGATATTTCATTCTGTTAATTATGGTTTTACCAAATATTTTTCGGTTAGTGCTGGTTTTGAGATATTAAGTTTGGTGGACAGTGAATTTTCTGGACAAGGTTCATTTCCTGTATTTTCGTATGTGTCGCCCCGAGTAAGCTATCCTCTAAGCTCGGATTTACATCTGAGTACGGGCATTTTAATAGGGCGCGATAAGGAGGGTGCCCTCTTTAACGGCTTCAACAATGCCTTAACTGTCTTTTACACAACTGCAACACTTGGTAATCGAGATCGTAATTTCTCGGTTACGTTTGGACACCGCCTTGAAAAAATTCCGAATAGAGGGCGTTTTAGACCTTCCCCTTTTGCCCCAACTAAAGATATGAATTTTATTAATCTTGCGGGCAAAATACATTTAACACAAAATTGGGTGATTATATCAGAAACATGGTCTTGGACATCCGTTTTTACACAAACCCGTACCCTCGTTTTAAACATGGGATTGTGCTATTCAGCACAGCAATTTAATGTTGGATTCGGTGTTTTGAAATCCATTTTTGATGGTGGGCAAAGCAATTTTCCACTTTTGACCGTTGTGTTTCCATTTTGATGCCAAATGGAAGCCCCAAAATGGAATATCCCTATCAATCTGCGTCCTCCTCGTTCCAAATTGCGCGACAATCCACAATAAAATCCATATCATTGATAAATAACACAGCGTTTTATCTTAACTTTGCGTTTCCGAATTGAAAAAGCATTCGATTTCGGATTTCGGATTTCGGATTTCGGAATGAGGATGAAAGATTCCGCCATCCGAAATCCACATTCTGCAATCCGAAATCGTTGAATGTCAATGCAATTTATATTAAATTAATTTTTATAAAACTATACCACAATTAGGGTGACAACAATTATTTTCAAAAAAGCCCTTGTCCTGTCGCTGATTTGCGGCGCGTGTTGTGCAACGGAATTGAATGCGCAAGTGTTATTGGCGGACACCACAGGATTGCCCGTCATGGAATATGGCGCGCCTAAATCGTATGAAATCGGCGGTGTGAAGGTCGCGGGTGCGCAATTTAGTGATGCAAATTCGTTAGTCAGCATTGCGGGGTTCAAGGTGGGCAGCAAAATTAAAATTCCTGGGCCCGATTTGCCGCGTGCGATTCGAGCGTTATGGAAATTGCGTTTGTTTACAGATGTGCAAATCAATCGAGAAAAAATGGTTGGTGATGTCATTTTCCTTGAAATTGTCGTCAAAGAGCGTCCGAGTTTGTCCACCTATTCGTACACGGGGGTCAAAAAGAGTGCACATGACGATTTGAATCAAGTTGCGAATCGTTTTTTGCTCAAAGGCGCGATTGTCACCGACAATAATAAAACGAATGCGGCGCAAGGCATGGAAAAATATTTCCGTGAAAAAGGATATTTGGATGCAAAAGTATCTGTTGTCGAAACAATAGATCCTAAAAAAGTGAATTCTGTAAAATTAAATTTTGTCGTTGAAAAAAACAAGCGCGTCAAAATTCAAGACATTACTTTTGCGGGCAATAATCACGCCTCTGCCCGCAAGTTGCGCAAGCAGATGGACAAAACGCATCGAAAACTTAAAATTTTCTCCTCTTCAAAACTCATTAAAAATGAATATGAGGATGACAAAAAGAGAATTTTGAAATATTACGCGACGCAAGGTTATCGCGATGCTAAAATTGGTTCGGATTCGATTTGGCGGGAAGCGGATGGCGATTTGCGGCTGCATTTGAATGTGGATGAAGGCAAACGCTATTATTTCCGAAATATTACTTGGAAAGGTAATTCGATTTATGAACCAAATCAGTTAAATAAAGTATTGGGCATCTCGAAAGGAGACGTTTATAATACAGAATTGTTGGAAAATCGGTTGCGGTACAGTCAAGATGGGCGCGATGTGAGTACATTGTATATGGATAATGGTTATTTGTTTTTCAACATTGACCCGACGGAAGTAGCGATTGCAGGCGATTCGATTGATGTTGATATGCGGATTTACGAGGGACCGCAAGCGACGATTGATAAAGTCATTATCAAAGGCAACGACCGAACGCATGAACATGTGATTCGCCGCGAGTTGCGGACGCTGCCTGGTGAGAAATTCAGTCGTTCAGACATTATTCGCTCTCAGCGAGAGATTATAAATTTAGGTTATTTCAATCAAGAGGCTTTGGGCATCAATACGCCCGTCAATCCGCAGCGTGGAACGGTGGATATTGAGTACAAAGTAGAAGAAAAGCCGAGTGACCAGCTTGAGTTGTCAGCAGGTTGGGGTGGTTATGGTGTTGTGGGTACTTTGGGTGTCTCGTTCAATAATTTTTCTATACGTAATATTTTCAAGAGAGAAACATGGTCGCCTCTCCCACAAGGAGACGGTCAACGTGTGTCTATTCGCGCACAATCGAATGGTAAGTTTTTCCAATCTTACAGTGCTTCGTTCACAGAACCGTGGTTAGGTGGCAAACGCCCGACTTCGTTGAGTGTCAGTGGGGCGTATAGTAAATATGCGAATATTTATGCCACAAATAGCTATTTCGCCATTTTTCAAGGCTCTG
>JBEEMZ010000198.1:0-9377 GCA_041192405.1 Bacteroidota bacterium
ATTATCAATCTATTTTTCCCCGCAGATTTCGCAGATTTTCCCGCAGATTCTCGCGGATTTTCTTTTTGAGTCTCTATTCTGCGAAAATCTGCGGAAAAAAAACATATTACAACTTTAATAACTCAGTAGTGTAAAAAATTCTAACTCATATCGTTTTTCGCGTTGCAAAGGTATCTTTTTTCGCCGTTCTAAATGACAAATGAGCCTTAAAAAATACACAAATATTGTCAAGTAAGCCGACGAAATCTAACATTTTACCCCACAAAAAGCGATTAAAATAAGACGAAAAAAAAAATCAGCATTTTTTTTTGAAAAATATACACTCCATATAGCGAATATTCACTAATTTCACATTGCAAAAGAATTTTAATTTGAAAACGGAACAAAACAATAGCATGAGATTTTTTTACATCCGACAAGTCTTGGCTTTTTTCAGCCTATTTTTGGTGTGCAATTGCCTAAACGCACAAGTAGAACTTAAAGGTAAAGTATTGGATGCCAATACGGGTGAGGCATTGCCATTCGCTGTGGTCAAAGTCAAAGGCACTATTAATGGTGTTTCAAGTGATTATGATGGCTCCTTCACGCTTAAAGTAATGAATTTACCTGTGATATTAGAAATATCCTCAATTGGTTATGAATCACAAAGTATTGAGGTAAAGTCGGCTGATAAACCTTTGAGCATTAAATTAGGTGACAAAGTGGTTTTGTTAGGTGATGGTAAACAAGTCGTAGAAGTCATTGGACAACGGATCAGCGAAAAAGCGAAATCGGGCCCGTTGACCGTCGAAAGTATGGATAAATTGGCTATCAAACAAACCGCTTCCGTAAGTTTTTATGAAGGCATGGGTGCCCTTAAAGGCGTGGATGCGACCACTGCGAGTATTGGTTTTACGGTCATTAATACACGCGGCTTCAACTCCACAAGCCCCGTTCGCTCATTGCAAGTCATTGATGGTGTTGATAATCAAGCACCTGGATTAAATTTTTCATTAGGCAACTTTCTGGGTTCTTCGGAATTAGACGTATTAAAAGCCGATTTGATTGTGGGTGCGAGTTCTGCCTTTTACGGTCCGAATGCCTTTAATGGTGTGTTGTCTATGGAAACAAAAAATCCTTTTTTCTTGAAAGGGTTGTCTGCACAAGTAAAAGTCGGTGAACGTGCGCTCAATGAGGTGGCTTTCCGTTATGCAGACGCATTTAAAAACAAATCTGGACATGATGCCTTTGCCTTTAAATTGAATATGTATTTTTTGAAGGCTTATGATTGGGTCGCAGACAATTATGATGCGGTATCGGATACCAAAACAGGCGTTAAAAACCCTGGCGGTTACGATGCCGTCAATCGTTATGGAGATGAGCGCATTGCCACGTTTGATTATACCGTCACCAATGAAAGACAACCTTGGAATTATATTGGTCTCGGACAATTTCATAGGAAAGGTTACAACGAAATTGATTTGGTGGATTACAATACGCGGAATATCAAAGCGAACGCCGCTTTTCACTTCCGTTTAAAACCTGAATTGCAAGAAAATTCACCAGAAGTCGTTGTTTCGTCCAATTTTGGAAGTGGTACAACGGTCTATCAAGGGGACAATCGGTTTAGCTTAAAAAATATTTTGTTTTTTCAAAATCGTTTAGAATTGCGGCAACGTGATAAATATTTTGTTCGGCTCTATACGACTCATGAAGATGCAGGCGACTCTTACGACCCGTATTTTACAGCCTTGCAATTACAAAGTAGGCTCAAAACGAATAATACTTGGCGCGATGCTTACACGCTGTTTTGGGGACAAAGAATAGATGGAGAGGCACAGGGAAAAGGTTATCCACAACTGGGCATTGATATTGGTCCACCTTTACGAATTATTTTCGACCGAGATAAAGCGGCACTTTGGTTAAAAGATAATGAGGAATGGCTCACGCAAGCGCATACACGCGCTCAAAATGCAGCTAATGCGGTTGGAAACAATGGCAGTGCATATTTAGAGCCAGGTTCTGCGGCTTATAGTGCTGCATTTTCAGAAATTATAAGCACTGAAAGAACCAAAGGTGGTACTAAATTTTATGATAAATCCGCTTTATATCATGCACAAGGCGAATATCATTTTCAACCCAAAGGTTTAAATGATTGGACTATTGGTGCTAATACGCGCCTGTACACACCGATTTCAAATGGTGCTCTTTTTATTGATACAGGCAGCCGAAAAATTACGAATTTAGAATTTGGTGTTTATACAGGTATTGAAAAGCGATTTTTGAACGAGCAATTCAAATTGAATGCGACCATTCGGATGGATAAAAATCAGAATTTTAATTATTTATTTTCGCCTGCTGCGTCTTTGGTCTGGAAACCAGATAGCTTAAATTTCATTCGGTTGAGTTTTTCATCAGCGATTCGCAACCCGACTTTGAATGACCAATATTTACATTTAAATGTTGGGCGTGCTATATTGGAAGGTAATATTTCGGGTTTTGATAGTCTGACGACAATCGCTAATTGGGATACATTGAGCTCACATGATTGGAACCCTGCCTATCGAAGATATTTTAGTGTTGCGGCGATTCGTCCAGAAAAAGTAAAATCATTGGAATTGGGATATCGCACCACCTTATTTGGGAATACTTTTGTGGATATGAGTTATTATTTTAGTTTTTATGAGGATTTCATTGGTTATCAAATTGGTATCAGACCTTATTTTAACGAAACGGGTTTCCCAACAGATAAGACATTGGTGTATCGGGTTGCTGCCAATGCCAAAAGTAGCGTTACAACACAAGGTTTTTCGATAGGTATCAACCACTATTTTGCAAAATATTATCAAGTAGCGGGCAATTATTCATGGAACGTCTTAAATACAAAGACGGATGACCCCATTATTCCTGCCTTTAATACACCTGCACATAAGTTTAATTTAAGTTTGTCAGGTCGCAATGTGGAAATTGGTTCTGTTAAAAATTTGGGGTTCAACCTCAATTATAAATGGATTCAAGGATTTCAATTTCAAGGTTCACCTCAATTTTCGGGAGCCATTCCAACATATGATTTGATAGATGCGCAAGTGAATTATTATTTTCCGAAGGCAAGCACCACTTTAAAGTTAGGTGCATCTAATATTTTGGATAAAAAACAATTCCAAACCTATGGCGGACCGCGCATTGGACGGATGGCATATATTTCGTTAGTTTATGACTGGGTTAAGAAATAACTCTTTGTAAATCAAGCTATTAGCAGACACGACTTGTATAAATTTTGCAAAAAAACAAAACAAGTCGTGTCACATTTAAACAACTTTGAGGAAAACAAAAAAATATTCTTTACTTTCCTACCAAATATAAAGTAGAAAATATTACTTTTGCCGTGATAAGTTGTATTTAAACTTGTCAAATTTAAAATTTGAATAATTTTTATCATTATCTAAAAAATTAGCTTTCATGAAAAAACGTTCCATTCTTGTTTTTTCCCTTGTTGTTAGTGCGTTGATGAGTTTAAATGCTCAACGTTATTTAACACCACAATTTAGTGACATTACAAAATCAACGACTTATTATGCTCAGAATTTCAGCGTTATTACGTTGTCAGTAACAGGGCATACGATGCGTTTACCTTTGTCGTGTGATGTTTATCAGCCAACAGGTGACACGGTTTCAAGCCGTCCCTTAATGATTTTCCTTTCGACCAGCAACTTTTTACCAAAAAAAGTCCGTAGCAATCCGCTTGGCGATAGAACGGATTCTGTTGCAGTAGAGATGTGTACTCGTTTTGCGAAATTAGGTTATGTAACAGCCGCTGCGGATTACCGCATGGGTTGGAATCCAATTGCAGCTCAACAAACAGACCGTATTTATGGTCTTATCAATGCTGCTTATCGCGGGATTCAAGATGCTCGCTCGGCGGTTCGCTTCTTTAAAGAAAATGCGGCAACGTACAAAATTGATACCACTCGTATTATGATCATGGGTGAAGGCACAGGTGGTTATATTGCGTTGGGAACGGCTGCTTTTGACAAGTATAGCGAAATTGTGACCACGAAGTATCCACAAGGTAAATTCGTCGTTTCAACGCCTAATGGTGCCATTCCAATGGTTATTGAAGCTTACAACGGAGACGTTAATGGTGCAAGACCCGATACGACCACTCGCTCACCTGCTGGTTATCCGTATCCAGTGGGCGATAGTTTGTTTACACCAAATTGGGGAAGACACACCTCGAACCACCGTTTAACGGTAAATATGGGTGGTGCATTGGGTGATATTACCTGGTTAGATTCGTTGAGCACGCCTTTGATTTCAATTGCTTGCCCGCACGACCAAAATGCACCTTACCATGATGGGGTTTTAGGTGTTGGTGTTGGTGGAGGTGTTACATTGCCTGTTGTTCGAGTACAAGGTAGTTATTGGGTTTCTCAAAAAGCAGATAGTTTAGGTATTAATAGTGTTTTTAAAAAAGTATCTCCTGCTTACGACCCCTACAAAGGCCTCAGCAGAACGCGCCATGACGCTCGTTATTATCTGGATTCGTTCAATACTTATAGAGATACGGCAAACAGACTTGTAGGATCTGGATATGCATCTGGTTTGTTCCCGATTATCGGTAGAAGTAAAAACGACTCTGCGCCTTACCAATGGTGGAGTACCGATACGAACTATATCACCAATCCTTATGGTCGTGATTCAGCAGCGTTGGCGAACAATCCTGGTATGAGTGGTGCAAAAGCACGCCTTTATCTGGATTCAATTATGCAGTTCATCGTTCCACGCGCTTGTTTAGGGTTGGATTTGAAACCATGTGCAGGTATCGTATCCAGTACAAGAGAAGTATTAGCATTAGACGCGTATTTGAAATTGGCTCCAAATCCAGCAACGGATGAAGTCCGTTTTGAAAGCGAAGAAATCAATCCAATGCGTTCCATTGAATTGTATGATATGAGTGGTCGTTTGGTTGTGAAACAAGATAATATCAATTTGTCTAACTACACCTTGCCCCGTAACGGTTTAACACGCGGTATGTATGTTGCAAAAGTCCGTTTTGATAGTGGGGTTTTGGCTAAGAAATTGATGTTTGAATAGTCGAATACACACCGTTGGTTCGTGAAATCGTTCGTTCGTTCGTTCGTTCGTTCGTTCGTTCGTTCGTTCGTTAAAGCATTCATACTCAATGGCTTAACGAATGAACTGTCTCACAGACCAACTCAATAGGTGGCTGTCTCAAAAAGGATTTGAGGTAGCCACTTTTTTTCATCTAAAACATTCATCCTTTACAATGAGTTATCGCTATCACAAAGGCTTAAAGCAAGGATACATTATACAAAATTCAGCACCGAAGCATTGCAAAGATTTAGAAACATTGCAAAAAATGGTATTTCCGACGCTTTCGGACGATGAAATCATGCGAGAAAAGCATTATTTAAACCATATCAAATTGTTTCCAGAAGGACAATTTGTGATATTGGATGGAGATAAAGTCATCGGCATGAGCACCACGATTCGGTATCATTTGGCTTTGGAAGACCATACCTTTCTTGAAATTTCCGATGGCTTATGGATGACTTCCCACGAACCTGATGGAGAATGGCTCTATGGCATGGATGTTGGCGTACATCCCGATTATCGCGGGCAAGGATTAGCCCGAGCGATCTATCAAGCGCGACAAGAAACCTGCCATCGGTTGCATTTAAAAGGACAGTTTACAGTCGGCATGCCAAATGGTTATTTGCATCATGCGCATAGGATGCCTGTGGATGCCTATTATGAAGCATTGGTCGCAGGTCGGCTTAAAGACCCAACCGTGAGCGTTCAACAGCGCATGGGTTTTGAATGGATTCGATTGATACACAATTACTTACAAGACCCACAATGTGGGAATGCAGGTATTTTGATGGTGTTAGATGCGTCGAAAAAAGTTTAGCTTTCCGACGGAATGACAAAAAATAGGCGCAAACGCTTGTCATTCCGTCAGAAATTTTTGTCTTTCCATTGTAACCGCTTTTTGATTCAGGGCAATTAAAATGGAATCAGACACCACTTTAAACCGCGCATCCGCAGGCATTTGCAAAAATTTATAACGCGCATCTTGCGCTTTTCCAAGTCGAAGTTGCGCCAAACCCAAATAAAATAAGGCTTTATCTGCGTGGAAAAAACGAGAATGAGTCAATGGCTGCAAATATTCCACGGCTTTTGCGGGTTTGTCGGACAATAAATAGCTTACACCAATATATAATTGTGCCGTTTTGTCGGTTTGCAAAACGGGATTTTGCTCAAAAACTTGAATCGCCGTTGCGTAATCCCCTAATTGATAAGGATTTAACAATTGTTTCAAAGTCGTATCGCTATTGGGAGCGAAATCTACGAAATTGGGTAACGGCTGCGAATATTGTTTGGAAATTTTAGTTAATTTCGATGCATTCATTTGTTTGGAGATGCCCAAATACCCAAGCACTACCAAACTAATGAGAATAATGCCGCCAATGACATAACCTTTCCATAATGGTTTTGGCGGGTCTTTAAAAAGCCAATCGTATTCATTCAGTGGTTCGTCGTCCCGAACCGCTTTTGACCATTGTTTTAATTGCACGTTTTTTTCAAAAAGAGTGCTGTGTTTGACAACGACTCTAAATTCGCGCCAGTGCTGCACTTCCTCTGCGAGTGCGGGCGAATTTTTCATTTGAGCTTCAAAATCGGTAGATTCGGACGCAGACATTTGTTGCGTCAAGTAACATCGGATGGATTGCTGTGTATTTTCGTCGAAATTCATTGCTTTAGTTTGATTGATGATTTTTAAAATATATTTTTATCGTTTGCGTAAACCTTTACAACGTTCAATAAATGTTTGGCAACAGCGCGTCAATCGTTGATTGAATGTATTAGGTCTAACGTTTTCCATTGCTGCAATCACTTTATTATCTAATCCGTCAATGTACGCCAATTCGAGTCGTTTGCGACAAGCGGTGTCCTTCCATTCAACATATATTTTATGTTTGTTAAACAAATTCGGATTTTGATATAAAGCGGCGGCGGCGGCTTGCACGTCATCGGAGATATCTGCTTTATGTAAATAATTATCATAATCTATATTTGCCTCTAAATCACGATTTTCTTCCAAAATATCACTCCAAAAAAACTTTTGCCAAAACTTTTTCTTTGGCTTTTGCGCCCGACATTTATCCAACCAACGATTTTTGACGACTGAAACAAGGAACGCAGCTAACTTGCCTTGTTCCTGATACTTGATATCTCCTGCGTACAATTTGAGCAATTCGTCTTGAAGCAAATCTTCTGCTGCTTCGCGTGTGCCGCCATTTTCTTTAACATATCGAACTGTTGCAGCGAATACCGCTTTGTATTCTTTTTCAGATAGCTCGTGCATGGTTTACGTTTTTAATGTTGCGTTAAAAAAAAATCATAACTCATTGATTCTCAATGAAATTCTTATCTTGTTTTTTAGAATCACCTACTTATCGAAAAGTTGTTAAAAAAGTGACAAGCCGTTTTATTTTTTTGTATAGAACTTTTCTTTGCAATTTTTTCATCAATTTTCTTTTTGCATTACAAAAACAACCATATTTGTCATTTAAAAATCAAATTTTTTATGAAACCGAACAAAATCGATTTCTTTTGAAAGTTATCAAAAAATTAAAAGAATTTAAAATTTAAATTATGTTAAAAAAAATAATAATATTTATTACTTTGGTTGTCAATGTATTTGTTTCAACGGCTCAAAATTTACCGAACAAATACTATCAAATGAAACACATTGATTCTATTATGTATTTTACATGGGATTATAAAATAGGCGGTTTGATTGAAATTGAAGTGACTATTGATAACAAAACAACAAAATCTCAATGTGCTGGTTCGATTGGTTTTCGAGAATCTCGTCTCGCCACAAAACCGAAACCTCAAATTAAACTGTTCCATCTTAAAGATGGTAAACGATTGGAAATGCGATTGCGACTTACTGCTATGCCTATATTGTCAGATGGCTTGTGTGTTTTATTGACTTCCGACAGTATGCGTGCAAAACGTAAAAAAGATGTTTTCCAATTGACGTTCGATATGAAAAAATCTTGTAATTTGCCTGATTCAACACTGGTAAGAACGCGGTTGTATTGGTCGAAAGATAGTTGGGCAAATCCAGAGACAGACCATTTATTAACCGAGCAAGTATTACCTTTTGGCAAAACGGTAACCTTGACAGGCAAATATTCAATGGACAAAATGGATAAAAACGGTTTTTTATTCCTACAAATCGTGGATGAAAAAGGCAATAGTTTGTTAATAAGTGAGGCAATCTTTGCAGAAACGATTCAATAATTCAAATTCTATTCCGCCACGAATTACCCGAATTTTCACAAATTATTAGTGAATATTCGGGTAATTCGTAGCGGAATATGTCATAAACGGGCTTGGAACACGATAGGCATGTATAAAAATGATAAAATGAAACGATTTTACTTAATTTTGGGGGTAAACCTGTTGTTAGCAACTCAAAGCATAGCGCAATACGCTACTGGCGCAATATATGATGCCGCTTATTTCAAAAGAGACGAAGCCAAACTCCGTAGCTTAGGGCGTTCGATGGCTCCAGTAGGACAAGTGTTGCCGAAATCCGTGAGTTTGCGGGAATGGTGTCCGACGGTTGGGAATCAATGCAAGAGTTCAAGTTGTGTGGCATGGGCGATTGGTTACGCAGCGATGACGATTCGGCTTGCCGAACAACGCCAAATTAAAGACCGTGAACGCATTGATGCGCTCGCATTATCAGCGAGTTATATATTTAATAAAAGTTCATCTAATTGCGACGGACTTGCCTTTTCGATGGTAGAACCTGTTTTGAAAACAGGCGTTTGTCCCGCTTATTTTTTCCCGAATCTCCCAATCTGTGCTCAAGTGCCAACGCATACCGATAGTTTAGAAGCGGCTTCCTTTAAAGTGAGGCTTTTTCAACCTTTCCTCTTGTCTGACGCTTCGATAGATGATAAACTTTTAGCTATCAAGCGTACTTTAAACGCTCGATTACCCATTGTTGTGCAAGTTCGAGTAGATCCAGGCTTGTTTTATCCCGAAAATGGGGTTTGGAAACCACGACCGAGCAAACAAGCATTGGCATCTGACCATGCGTTATGTTTGATTGGTTACGACGATAGCACGAGAACGTTTGAATTGATGAATAGTTGGGGTACGGATTGGGGTGATAAAGGTTTTGTGCGCATCGCCTATCACGATTTTTTGGAAAATGCTTTGGAGGAAAATAGTCTATTAAAAGCGGCGTATCTATTGGATTTGTATCCTGTTGAACCAGCGCGGTTTAGGGCAGAAGCGGTTTTAGAACGACTTGCGAATAACACAACTTGTGTAAATCGTTCGTTTGAACG
>JBEEMZ010000199.1:0-9342 GCA_041192405.1 Bacteroidota bacterium
AGTTTTTGTAATAGGCTTTTTGTCTGTTCCAAGTCTTTCTGTTGAGTTATCTTCTGATGTAGCTCTACTTTTTTGATATTGTATAAGGTCGCGTCTGAATTGAACAACGGTTCAGTGAGGTATTCAAAACCATAACGAGTCGTCATCACTTCTGCAAAATCGGTTGCGACGCGAGATAGAGGCGATTGGGGCGGTTTGCTGATTGCGGGCAAAGCACCTCATAATTTACTCAATGGCGTGGATAACAACAATGTACAAATGGAAGGTTTTAATAATGTAACTTTTGATGGAACCTTAGCGCGTTTTGGCGGAACCGATCCAAATGATAATTCTGGCATGATTCGTTATTTGCGGCTTGAATTTGGTGGTTTAGCTTTTGAACCCAATAAAGAAATTAATGGTTTAACTTTAGGAGCTGTTGGCGTTGGTACCGAATTGAATCATGTTCAAGTTTCCTTTTCGGGCGATGATTCTTATGAATGGTTTGGTGGAACGGTCAATTCGGCACATTTAATTTCGTGGAAAACGACTGATGACGATTTTGATACGGATAATGGTTTTAATGGTTTGAATCAATTTGGAATAGGCGTTCGGGATTCCAGTTATTACGATTTGACCTATAATGCGGCATCGGGTGCATCTACATCCGAAGGTTTTGAAAGTGATAACGAAGCAACAGGCACAGCATCGGTTAAACCTTATACGAGTGCGATTTTTTCAAATTATACCATGATTGGCGCGATTCCCGTTGGCTCGACGTATGCAAATGCCAGTTCAACCGTCAAAGCAGCGTTCAGACGCGGTGCGCGGATTCGTAGGAATTCAAGTTTGCGGATTGTGAATAGCATTTTCATGGGTTATCGCAATTTTGTCCTGATTGACGGCGATAGTTCCGTGCGCAATACGAATCATCCCGCAGCATTGGCGTTATTGACTCCAAATAGTGCGGTTGACCTTCAAACCAAACAAGTTTTTTTTGCTAACAACTTGATTCTCAATACTTCTGCGGCTTACACAACCGCAGGCGATACAACCGCAAATGGATTGGCAGAAGTTGCGCGGGCGGCAGGTTGTAATGATAAATTGACTGCCATAACGAGTTGGGTGCGTCAAACAGGCGATTTGGCGAATAATATTGACCCAGTACCGTTCGCGGCTGGAACGGTTTTAGTGGAGCCTTTAGCGAGTTCTTTGACTCCAAATTTCCGTCCAGTGGCAGGTTCACCTGCTTTGACAGGCGGCAATTTTAGGAATAATCCGATTTTATACAATCTTTGTACGGATGCGAGCGAGGTCGAGAAAGCACAATTTGCACCGATTTATCCGAATCCGATAACAAATGGTACGTTATTTTTTGGACGAGTGGTTGCGTCGTATGGTATTTTTGATGTGTCGGGGAAGCTAATTCAATATGGTTTTGAGACGGATCATATCTTTTTATCGGATTTAGCGAAAGGCATATATTTTGTAAAATTGGACGGTAAAATGCAAAAATTAGTTGTTCAATAAATAAGAAAGCGCATTTTGAACCTCAAAATGCGCTCCAAAAAGGTGTTTCTAAATATAGAACATACATTTATCTTTTTCAAGTTGCCTCTTTGCCTTTTAAAGACAAAGAGGTTTTTCATGCAAATATATTTGAAATAAAACAATCGCAATAGTTTTTCTAATATATTTTTAATTTGTTCTCAAATTTCTAATCCAAAAACGACGGATAACTTTCACTATCCTTGATTTTAAACAATGCCAAAGGCAATTCTTGAACGATTTGTTTCAATTCAACGATACCACCTATTTTTTTAGATTGCTTAATGCCAAAATGAAGGGCATCTAAATTTTTTAAACGCTGTTTAATTTCCAAATTGCCTTCGCGCAATTTAATACTTTGTTTAGCGGGCGCGGCTGTTTTCAAATAGAAATCTTTTCGCGTCCAATCTTCTATTAGATTGAAAATCAATGATTTATCTTTAAACCAATTTTCAATAGCCGTTGGCAATTGTTCCCAAAACCAACGAATTTCAATACTTTGATTCATCAATTTGTTTTTTTAAGGCATTATTTTAAAAATTTGATGCAATTTGCGCCGTTTTTCAATCAAATCAAAAAAATGGTTTCAAAAAATCTCATTCTCAACTTAGACGCGCATACGATTCAACGTTTAAAAACCGAAGGCGGCGTATTTCTAATAGACAAACCTTTAAATTGGACTTCTTTTGATGTGGTCAATAAATTGCGTTACGTCCTCAAAAAAAAGACGGGTGATAAAAACCTTAAAGTCGGTCATGCAGGCACGCTTGACCCGTTAGCGACAGGGTTGCTCATCGTCTGCGTCGGCAAAATGACAAAACAAATTGATTCATTTATGGATACCACAAAAGGGTATGCAGGAACGCTCGTACTCGGTGCGACACGTCCTTCTTACGATATGGAAACCGAAATTGACCAAACGTTTCCTACCGAACATTTGAATGAAGTTATCTTTGAAGCGGCAAGACAACCATTTTTAGGCGAAATCCAACAATATCCCCCCATGTTTTCTGCGATTAAAGTTGGGGGCAGACCATTGTACGAAAGTGCGCGACAAGGCATCGAAGTCAAAGTGGAACCACGACAAGTGCGGATAGACCGTTTTGATATTGAATTGATAAATGAAAATACTTTATCATTTATAGTTACTTGTTCCAAAGGCACTTATATCCGTTCCTTAGCGTATGATTTTGGAAAAGCCTGTGGTTCAGGCGCGTATTTGAGCAGCCTACAACGCACTGCAAGCGGTGCGTTTGAATTAAAAAACGCTTGGCAAATGGAAGCCTTAATTCAACAATTAGAACAAATTTAAACAAACACCCCTTTTTCTATTTTAAAATAAAATATTTTAGTATTCAAAATACCAACATCGTGGTATTTGAGGACTATACAAATAATACCAACTTTACACCCGAAATACGTTCTGTGTTTTGGCAGTTCGTTCTATGCTTGTATCTTTTATAACCGCATCTATTCGTTTCTTCATCCTTCTTCGAGGTAGCCTTTGTCGTTACCTTGTCTCAGAATTTCAGCAACGCTCAAAACAATATTTAATATGTTTTATTCACATAAGACAATTTTTTGATGCTTTCAGAGCATTCAAGGGGTTGTTGATACTACTTTATGCTTAAATTGTTAATTTTCATGAAGAAAACGATGAACAAAGTACACTTATTAGCGAGCTTTCTTTGGCTATTCTGCTGCTTCAAAATCGCAGGGCAATGTCCTCCAACGGTGTCTATGCAAGTGCAGGGTGGTGGTTCTGCATTGTGTCAAGTAGCCCCTGTTGTTTTGGTAGCAACGGCGACCCCTGCAACAGGTATTACTTATCAATGGAAAAAAGAAGGGATTCCGATTCCTTCAGGCACAAATCCTTTTTTGTTTGTGTATGAAGAAGGTAATTACACCGTCGTTGCGACTCGAAATAACGATCCTTTATGTAGTACGACAGCTCCTACAACGCCTTTATTAGTGACACTTGTACCGCCCAGTACGCCTATTGTTTCGGGTACATTTGATGGGCAAGGCAATATTTTAGTATCGGGTTGTGGTAGTGCTTTAATACATGCAGCAACCACTCGAGGTGGTACTTTGGAATGGTACAATAATGCTGCTCATACAGGCACACCGATTTTTACAGGTACTCCTTATTTTGCAAGTATGAATGCGCCTATTTACCTTTTTGAAAAGACGGCAGTAGGTTGTTATAGCCCAGGTCAACGGATTGTTACGACGCTTTCGAGTCCGCCAACAACCTTTCCGAAAGTACCTGACAGCCTTTTAACAGGGCGTTCTTTGGATGCATTTGGAGCTTCAATAGATACGTTGCGATTACCTCCCTTTGGGAGCAGTTGTCATTTGAATACTGCACGGGTTCAACCTGTTTCGGGTGACACGATTATAGAATGGCATACGAGCCGAAATGGTCCTTCTTTTGATGCAAATGGCAATTTAATTAGTTTATTGGCGATTGGCAATGAATTTACTTGGAATTATAGTGATGCTTCGCCACAATCTTCTTACACCAATCAAGAGTTTAAAAAATCAAAAATATTTGTTTATAAAAAGATAAATGGCTGTTATGGCCCACCGCAGCCGATTGTAATGACGGTTTATCGTCCATTGGTTGTCACTTCGACGATGACCCCAGTGACGTGTAAAAATGGTTCAAATGGCAGTATTTTATTGGGCGCAGCAGGCGATTTGGCTCCCTATCATTTTGCATGGAACACAGGTGCAACGGTTAATGCTTTGAATAATCTGATTGCAGGCACTTATCAATACACGGTTACGGGCGTACAAGGCTGTACACAATCGGGTAGTAAAGTCGTAACGGAACCAACTCTTGTAACGGTTACGCCAACCAAAATAGATATTAGTTGCAATAACTTGGGTAGTATTAATTTAGCAGTTAGTGGTGGTACGCCACCTTATACGTATAGTTGGTCAAATGGCGCAACTACGCAAAATCTGACCAATTTGAATACAGGAACTTATACCGTTACGGTTCGAGATGCGGCTTTATGTGTACCTGCGACTACCCCAAGTGTTCCTATTTTGCAACCTTCGTTACTTTCCGTAGTGACTAATGTGATTACCACTACGAGTTGTGGTCAAAATAATGGTAGCATGAGTTTAACAGTGAGTGGTGGGGCAACCCCTTATACGTATAGTTGGTCGAATGGATCTACGGCTGCTACTGCGATTAATTTGGCAGCAGGTACTTATGGCGTGACAGTGACAGATGCTCAAAGTTGTACGAAAACATTGGCAAATCTAACCGTTGCTTCAACCTCTACGCTTAGTGCGACAATTACGCCAACGAATGCAACGTGTGGTCAAACAAATGGCAGCATTGCGTTAACAAACGTAACAGGCGGATTATCAACGAGTTATACTTATTTGTGGTCAACAGGCGCAACGACCCAAAATATTGCGAATGTAGGTGCGGGGACTTATTCGGTAACGATTACTTCGGGCGTGTGTACTTTGGTTAAAACGGCGAGCGTTTCAGCAGGCTCCAATATTGCAGCAACTGCGAATTCATTACCTGCTACTTGTGGTTTAATCAATGGTTCTGTTATTTTGTCTGTTACGGGTGGGGCATCACCCTATCGTTACGCATGGTCAAATGGCGCGACAACCATTAGTTTAAACAATGTTGCAACAGGTACTTACATCGTTACAATAACAGATGCTAATAATTGTTCTGCCATCAAAACGGCAACGGTTCAAGGTTCATCTGTATTGTACCTCACGCCTTCCGCCACGCAACCAAGTTGTGGATTGAATAATGGCAGCATTAACTTAGCTGTTACAGGCGGACTTGCGCCGTACAACTATATTTGGTCAAATGGCATTTTGACAGCAAATTTAACGAACATTAGTTCGGGTAGTTACACTGTTTTTGTTCAAGACGCAGCAGGTTGTATGGCTACGGCAACCGTTACTTTGACGCAAAGTGGTGGGTTAATCGTGAATACAACTATAAATAATGCATTATGTGGGCAAAACAATGGCTCCATTCTCACAAGCGTTTCTGGCGGTACAGCACCTTATACGTATCTGTGGTCAAATGGCGCGACGACTGCTCATTTAACAGGATTGGCTTCTGGTGCATATACGCTAACTGTAACCGCCACCAATAGTTGTGCAGGTACTAAAACCATTACATTGACTGGTGGCGAAAATATTGCTGTGACCGCAACGCCCATCAATGCAACTGCTTGTACTCAAAATGATGGTATGGTAAATTTGCTCGTTGAAGGTGGCATAAAACCATACATTTACAGCTGGTCAAATGGTGCCTCTACGCAAAATCTTACCAATCTACCAGCAGGTATTTACTTAGTAACCGTGACAGACGCACTTGGTTGTTCGAAAACGGCAAATGCAACGGTGCTTCAACCCACTTGTGGATTGGCGAATGATAATTGTATAGGAAGCACCGCAATCCCTATCAATAGAAATTATTTATATATTTACCCAGGTTTAACGGCACATGTTGTTACAAGAGGAGCAACTGCGTCCACAACCAATCCAACCCAAAAAGATGTTTGGTATAAATTTGCAGCACAAGCACATGCACAAGTGTTCAATTTCACCAATTTAACGCCTTATGCTTGTACAGGCATTGGCATGGAAGTCTATAAAGGCACTTGTAATAACTTGGTATCCATTTTCTATGACAATGATATTTGTATAGGGCTTGACGGCGAAGTATTTGTGGGTGGTAATACCGCCTCCAATTATTTAAATTTAAATGAAGAATACTATGTTAGGCTTTGGACAAAAGGTGATAATTCGACAGGCGAATTTGATATGCGCTTATTGAGGGGCAGTTTGAATAATATCTGTACTTACGCAGAAGACCTCAATTCATGGCACATTACGGTCACGACGGGTGGCGCAACCGCAGACCCAACGGCAACCAGCAATAGCAATACTATTGGAGCTGGGTGTAATAATAATCTTGCAGGTGCACCCAATGATGATATTTGGTTCAAATTTATTGCTACATCGGGTACCATGCGACTAAGTTATAATAGTTTCTTTTGGAGAAAAGGTTACTGTAATCCAGAGAAAAAGTTGACATTCAGTCTCTACAATGGAAGTTGTGGCGGTACAGTAGTGCTATCTGCTGAAAATGTATCTTTTGGCGATGGTGAGGAAGGTAATATCAACATTACGGGGCTAACACCTAATAATCAATATTTTATCAAAATTTGGACGAATGGGACTTGCAATAATTATGGAATATTTAATCTCAAAGTCAATCCCGTAACAAGCAATAGTGGGTCATCGGGCAATTATACGATTCATGCGAATCAACAGTTGCCCATTATCATACAAGCGATTTATCCCGTGCCAACTGATGAAATTGTTACGATACAATTGAATGCTAAGGTTTCGGAGCCGATTCAATTTCAATTTTATGATGCACGCGGTAGCCTTGTTCAAAGGCAGGAGCAAAATGTACAAATGGGTATGAATGAATTGCATTTTGATGTGACGAACTTGCCAAGTGGCGTGTATAGTGTGATGATTCCAGGAGTACCATTGAGAAATAGTCCAATGCAGTTTGTTAAATTGTAGTTGGTTGGTTAGTTGGTTGGTACACTGATGAGTTGTTAAAGTTATAATATGTTTTTTTATCGCAGATTTTCGCAGCAAAATAAAATCCACGAGAATCTGCGGGGAAAAAACATATTACAACTTTAACAACTCAGTAGTGTATTTAGCTGATTATCAATATTTTAACGAACCAACCAACTAACCTATTTTTGTTCTGTCAAAGGCGATTCGCGCAAAATGCATTGATTGTTTTTCTCAATAGCATACGTATCAGGTACGAATATTTTTATTTTAACCACTTCATTACAAACATTGCCTTTGATTTTCAAGGGCGGACGATTTCCAATTCTAACATCCAATGCACCTGTCAAATGTTCTGCTTGTAAGTTATAGCGACCCGTTTGAATGATATGCGAAAGCATTGTTAGGTCACAGCAATCCAACTGAATCGAACTTTGAATCATCACGGTCGTCCCTGACCAAGTAACGATTTCATAATTGTCAAATCCAAATTGAATAATGTAATCATCTTCCAGTTGAATGATTTGATGAAATGATTTCTCAATTTGAGCTGTTGAAATCATGGGTAGGCTCAATAATGCCAAAACGGCGAGTTTGGTAAAAATTTTCACAATATTAAAATGCTGATTAAGTGAATAAAATGATTTAGGATTTTGGATTGCGGATTGCGGAATGCCGACAAAGAGAAAACGGATGATACAAGTGAGCTGGTTAGTAAGTTGGTTACTTCGTTAAAAAATTGATAATCAATATTTTAACGAAGCAACGAACCTACGAATCCATTAACTTGTATCATCCGTTTTCTCCTTGTCGGCATTCCGCATTCCAAAATCCAAAATCCGCAATCCTATTGTTTTTTTGCTGCCCAAACGGGCGAGTCTCGTAAAAGGCATTGATTTTTAGCAACCATATCATAACTTTCGGGTACAGAAATCTTGAATTTAACGCGCTCTTGACACTGTAACCCTTTGATAGTCAATGGCGGGCGTTTTTTACTGCCAATACTAACCACATCTGTGGCATTGTCAATCGTCAAATCATACCGACCCGTTTTAATGATATGGGACAACATATTTTGGTCACAACAACTCAATTGAATGATGCCTTCAATCAAAACGGTATTGCCCGACCATGTAACGACTTCATAATCCTCATTCAACAAGAAATTAAGGATATAGATTTCATCTGCCGCTACGACTTGATGAAACGTTTTTTCAACTTGCGCAGCTGTGCGTGTCGGCATTCCAAAAACAATCCATAAAATTAAAAGGTTGCCCGCCAGAATTTTGAATTTCACTGTTTAAAAAATTTTCAGAATTTAGTGATAATTGTTTGTCAACTGGGGGGCGTTTTATAATTAGTTAGTTAGTTGCTTAGTTAGTTGCTTAGTTCTAACCAACTAACTAACTAACTAACCAACCAACCAACTAAACGGATTTATTTTCACAAATCTTGTGCAAACCTGCAAAAATAAATCCAATTTACCACAAATCATTTATTGGATACTTGAATTTTGTTATAATGTATTGTTTTTTCGATAATTTCAAAATTTAATTTTTATAAAATTAAGGATTTAAGCGAGCGACCATTTTTTTGGCACCATCTGCGTCAGTTTTAACAAGGATACCACGGGGTGCAAAAACAAGGTAAGAAATGATTTCCTTGCTACCACCTGTCAATTGTACAGGTACATTCATGCGCGGAGCCGTAACCGTTACATTTTGCTCATCAAAAGCAGTCGCTAAATGATAACGCCCTGTTTCGACCAATGCTTTTAACAAGCCTTCGCCGCTATTAGAAAGGGTAATTTTAATTTGAATGCGTACCATTGGATTATCCCACTCGCGGACTTCGACTTTATCAGCGAGGTTCAAAACCACGGTTTGACGACCTTGTGGATGAAACGATTTCGCAAACGTTTTTTCGGTTTGTGCTGTTGTCGCATGAGCGAAAAACAACATGCCAATTAAAATTAAGAATACAATTGGTGCTTTCATAATGACTTCATTTTGTTTAATTATGGTTCAATGTACAGTGCTTTTGGGAGAAATACAAGTTTTTGGGTAAAAAAAAAACAGCTTTTGATAAATATTTATTTTTTAAAATTGAAATGTACCGAAATATCCTTTGGTTATAGTTGAGATTAGATTAGATATGTGATAAAATATTATAAAAAATATTTTTAATTTATTTTTAAAAATACCCTAAAAAAGTTACAAA